>JASHVM010000540.1:0-2842 GCA_030044595.1 Streptosporangiaceae bacterium | reverse complement strand
CGGGAGGCCGAAGCCGAACTGTGGAAGCGGTTCAGGGCCGCCCAGGACAAGTTCTTCACCGCCCGTGCCGAGGTGTTCTCCGCCAAGGACGCCGCGCTGCGCGAGCACGCCGAGGCCAAGCAGCAGCTGCTTGACCAGGCGCAGGCGCTGCTGCCGGTGTCGGACGTCCGCGCCGCCAGGTCCGCGCTGCGCGGCATCCAGGAACGCTGGGAGCAGACAGGCGCCGTGCCGCGGGACGCGCGCGAGCACCTCGAATCGGGACTGCGGCGGGTCGAAGAGGCGGTGCGCAAGGCCGAGGAGGCCCAGTGGCGGCGGTCGAACCCCGAGGCGCTGGCGCGAGCGGAGGGCACGGTGGCGCAGTTGCGCGCCACCATCGCGCAGCTCGAAGAGCAGCTGGCCAAGGCGCGCGACCGGGGCGACCAGCAGGCGGCGCGGACCGCCGAGGAAGCCCTCGCGGCCCGTCGCGCCTGGCTGGAAGAAGCCGAGCACACCCTGGCGGAGTTCAGCGGTTAATAACAGCGCGGGTAGCGCTCCGGGTATGAGCGCAGTTTGTGCGGCCATGACGACGCGGATCGCGCGCCTACCCGATGGGGTCCCGGCCCGCGATCAGCTCGTCAAGCGGTAGACGTCGTAGACGCCGTCGATGGCGCGCACGGCGCGCAGCACGTGCCCGAGGTGCTTGGGGTCGCCCATCTCGAAGGTGAAGCGGCTGACCGCCACCCGGTCCCGGCTGGTCGTGACCGTCGCGGACAAGATGTTCACGTGCTGGTCGGACAGCACCCTGGTCACGTCGGAGAGCAGCCGGGTCCGGTCCAGCGCCTCCACCTGGATGGCGACGAGGAAGACCGAGCCGTCGGTCGGCGCCCAGTGCACCTCGACCATCCGCTCCCGCTGCGTATCGCTCAAGTGAGCCAGGTTGGCGCAATCCGCCCGGTGCACCGACACGCCGTGGCCGTGGGTGACGAACCCGGCGATCTGGTCCCCGGGCACCGGAGTGCAGCAGCGGGACAGGCGTACCCACACGTCCGGCGCGCCGGAGACCTCGACGCCGGAATCTGAGGGCGTCCGGGTCTGCGGTGCCTTGGTCGGCAGCGTCGTCTCGGCCAGGTCCTCCTGCGCGCCGGCGAGCCCGCCGACCGACCTGACCAGCTTCTCGACCACCGACTGGGCGCTGACCCGGCCCTCCCCGACCGCCGCGTACAACCCCGAGACGTCTGGATAGCGCAGGTCGCGGGCCAGGGCGAGCAGCGTGTCGGCGGTTGCGAGCCGCTGCAGGGGCAACCCCTGCTTGCGCATGGCCTTCGCGATCTGGTCCTTGCCCGACTCGACCGCGGCTTCCCTGCGCTCCTTGGAGAACCACTGCCGGATCTTGTTCCGGGCACGGGGGCTCTGCACGAACTTGAGCCAGTCCCGGCTCGGTCCGGCTTCGGGAGTCTTGGCGGTGAAGATCTCCACGGTGTCGCCGTTGTCAAGGGTGGACTCCAGCGCCACCAGGCGGCCGTTGACCCTGGCGCCTATGGTGCGGTGCCCGACTTCGGTGTGGATGGCGTAGGCGAAGTCCACCGGGGTCGAGCCCTGCGGCAGCGGCACCACGTCGCCCCGGGGGGTGAATACGTAGACCTCGGCGGTGGCCAGGTCGAAGCGGAGCAGCTCGAGGAACTCGGCGGGGTCCTCTGTCTCCCGCTGCCAGTCGACGAGCTGCCTGAGCCAGGCCATCTCCTGGGTGTCGTCCTTGGCGTCCTTGACCCGGCTGCCGAAGACCGCCTCCTCCTTGTACTTCCAGTGCGCCGCGACCCCGTACTCCGCCCTTTGGTGCATGCGCCAGGTCCGGATCTGCAGCTCGACCGGCTTGCCGTCCGGGCCGATGACGGTGGTGTGCAGCGACTGGTACATGTTGAACTTCGGCATCGCGATGTAATCCTTGAACCGTCCGGGGACGGGGTTCCATCGCGCGTGGATGATGCCGAGTGCCGCGTAGCAGTCGCGGACGGATTCGACGAGGACGCGGATGCCGACCAGGTCGTAGATCTCGTCGAAGCCGACGTTCCTGGCCATCATCTTCTGGTAGATCGAGTAGTAGTGCTTGGGTCGGCCGGTCACCCTGGCCTTGACCTTGGCCTCGTGCAGGTCGCCGCGGACGTCCTTGATCACTTCCTGCAGGAACGCCTCGCGCCTCGGCGCCCGGCTGGACACCAGGCGGACGATCTCATCGAAGCGCTTGGAGTAGAGCGTGGCGAAGGCGAGATCTTCCAGCTCCCACTTCACGGTGTTCATGCCGAGCCGGTGCGCGAGCGGCGCGTAGATTTCCAGGACCTCCCTGGACTTGCGTTCCTGCTTCTCCCGCGGCAGGTAGCGCAGCGTACGCATGTTGTGCAGCCGGTCCGCGAGCTTGATGACCAGGACCCGGATGTCGCGGGACATCGCGACTACCATCTTGCGGACGGTCTCTGCCTCAGCTGACTCGCCGTACTTGACCTTGTCCAGCTTGGTCACGCCGTCTACGAGCGCGGCTACGTCCTCGCCGAACTCCGAGCGCAGCTCGGTCAGCGTGTAAGCAGTGTCTTCGATCGTGTCGTGCAGCAAGGCGGCGCAGATGGGCTCGCTGGGCATGCCGAGCTCGGCGAGAATGGTCGCCACCGCCAGCGGGTGGGTGATGTACGGGTCGCCGCTGAGCCGCTTCTGGTCCCGGTGCCAGTAGGCGGCGATCTCGTAAGCCCGCTCGATCGGCCGGACATCGGCCTTCGGGTGCGTCGCGCGCACGGTCTTGACGAGCGGCTCGAGCACCGGGTTGACCGCGGTGCCGCGCTGCGCCCCCAGCCGCGCCAGCCGGCGCCGGACGCCG
>JASHVM010000539.1:0-5704 GCA_030044595.1 Streptosporangiaceae bacterium | reverse complement strand
GGCGCGGGCGGCGCCTGGGCATCCTGCGGACCGCGCTGCGCCCGCCTCTGCCGGTCAGCCTTCTTGTCCGCGGGCGGCCAGTCGGGCCCGGCCGGCCACGAGGCGACCCGTACCGGAGTGTCGGAGTGCGGGTTGCGGCCGTGGGCCGCGAACCGCTCCATCCTGGTCGCGCCGGGCAGTTCGACCCGCGCCGAGATCAGCTCGGCCGTCCCTGCCGCCACTTCCACCCAGCAGATCTGCTGGTTGCGCACGTACGCCGGGGGAAGGCCGAACTTCCCGCCGATGCCCTCCACCACCGACGTGCACGACCCGGAATTGGCGTAGAAGCCGGTCCCCGACGCGGCCAGCTCCGGGTGGTGGGTATGCCCGGATATGAAGCCGTGATAGCCGTCGGCGACGAGATCCGCGGCCCGCTGCCGCGCCGCCTGGTTCTGCCCGTAGCCCCGCTCGTCGAGCGCCAGCGCGCTGATCGACACCCACGCGCGCCGGGCCAGGATGGCGACCAGGGCCGCGATCACGATCAGGTCGGCCAGCGCGCCGTAGCCGACGATCACCGCCCGGTGCACCCACAGGTTGGTATCCGGGTACCGGGACCGGAACGCGGCGACCTCCGGTATCCGGATCAGGACGAGGATCACGAACGGGATCGCGATCAGCCACCACAGGTGCCGGCTCAGCTTGCGGTACACCATCCGGGAACCGACGAAGGACGGGAAGTCGGTCGGGTCCGCCATCTCGTGCGCACCGTCGACCCAGCCGCGGCCCAGCCACTCGATGCGGGGAATGACCTCCCTGACGATGTGGTGGCCGATGGGGGTGTCCAGCGGGTTGCGCGCGTCATGAAAGCAGTTGTACGGGTCAAGCTGGTGCCCATGCTCGACCCGGATCTTCCGGCCGTCTTCCAAGATCAGGTCCGCGGCCAGGCACAGCCGGGCGCCGGTCATCTCCCGTACCGCGTCCGCCGCCTTGAGGTCCCAGACCAGGTCACTGTCGTGGTTGCCGATCGCGTATATCACCTGCCCGCCGCGCGCGGTCACCGCGAGCAGCGCCGCGCACAGATCCTCGTGCGGGCGCAGGATGTCGGTGGCCGTCGACCCCGGCGAGCCGAGCAGTTCGATCACGTCCCCGACGAGCACCACGGTCAGCGCCCCGCTCTCGCCGTCCAGGTGGCGTGCCAGCGTCTCGCAGGAGCGCCCGGACACGTCCGTCCGCACCGGGGGCAGGTGAAGGTCGCTGATCGCGATCACCTTGCCGCCGGGCGGGATGGCCACCTCGAGCAGGTCGGCGATTTCAGGTCGCGGCGCGGACATGCGGGGTCGTTCCTTCTGGGTCATTCGTACCAGGTTCTTTCCCCGGCACCTAGCAATGATGCCGCAGGAACGGCGCACGGCGCCGGTACGGCAGGCGACGCCACGAAGAATTCACCGCACCTGAGGTTAAGGCGCATCCGGTGGCCACGCGGTTCGGAATCGGATCAGGGCCGCGCATAACCACCGATCGTTCGGCCGAAAAGAATTTATGCGGCGGCTGGCTGACCAGATACCGTCCCTAGCTATGGAACCCGGCGAGTACGACCACCGCGCGGTCGAAGCCGCGGCCCGGGCGCTCTGGGAAGCCCGCGACATCTACCGGTACGAGCCGGACGCGCAGGGGCCGGTGTTCAGCGTGGACACGCCGCCGCCGTACGTGTCAGCGGCGCACCTGCACGTGGGCCACGCGATGAGCTATTCGCAGCCCGACTTCATCGTGCGGTACCGGCGGATGCGGGGCGACCGGGTGTTCTACCCGATCGGGTTCGACGACAACGGGCTGCCCACCGAACGGTACGTGGAGCAGGTCTACGGCGTCCGGGCCGCGGACATGCCGCGGGCCGACTTCGTCGCGCTGTGCCTGGCCGAAACCGGGCGCACCGCCGAACGGTACGAGGACCTGTGGCGGAGGCTTGGGCTGTCCGTGGACTGGTCGCTGCGCTACTCCACCATCGACGCGCGGTGCCAGCGGACCGCCCAGACCAGCTTCATCAAGCTGTACGAGGCGGGATACCTGCGGCGCGCGCAGGACCCGATCCTGTGGTGCCCGGAAGACCGTACCTCGCTGGCCCAGGCCGACGTGGAGGACCTGGAGCGCGCCAGCAAGCTGCACACGATCAGGTTCTCGGCGGCAGACGGCCGGGACCTGCTCGTCGCCACCACGCGGCCTGAGCTGCTCCCCGCGTGCGTGGCGCTCTACCACCACCCGTCCGATTCCCGCTACGCCGGGCTCGAGCGCGCCATCGTGCCGCTGTTCGACTACGAGGTGCCCGTGCTCACCGACGAATCCGTGGACCCGGAGTACGGGACCGGACTGATGATGGTGTGCACGTTCGGCGACAGCGAGGACGTCCTGAAGTGGCGGCGGGACCACCTGGCGCTGCGCCTGGTGGTGGAGCCGGACGGACGGCTCGGGCCGCTGGCCGGCGAGTTCGCCGGGCTTCCCCTGGCCCAGGCGCGATCCGCGATGGTCAAGGCGCTCGCCGAGGCGGGGCTGCTGGCGGACAGCACCCCGGTGCGGCAGGTCGTCGGGGTGCACGAGCGGTGCCAGACGCCGGTCGAGTTCCAGATCAGGCCGCAGTGGTTCATCGCGGTGCGGGAGAACGCGGACCGGTTCCGAGCCCGCGCCGCCGAGCTGGAGTGGATCCCGCAATACATGCGGCGGCGTCTGGAAGACTGGATCGACGGGCTCAAGTGGGACTGGAATATCAGCAGGCAGCGGCGCTACGGGGTGCCGTTCCCGGCCTGGTTCTGTGCCTCCTGCGCGGAGCCGGTGCTGGCCCGCCTGGACGACCTGCCGGTGGACCCGCTGGCGGACAAGCCGCCGCTGACCGCCTGCCCGTCCTGCGGTTCGGCCGAGCTGGCGCCGGACCCGGACGTGATGGACACCTGGATGACCTCGTCGCTGACGCCGCAGATCAACGACGGATGGGCCGTCGGGGGCACCGATCCCGCGCTGGCGCCGATGTCCATGCGGGTGCAGGCGTTCGAGATCATCAGGACCTGGCTGTTCTACTCGGTGGTGCAGTCCGAGCTGCTGTTCGGCCGGGTGCCGTGGCGCACGGCGCTGATCTCCGGCTGGGGCCTGAACGAGCAGGGCCGCAAGTTGTCCAAGCGCGATCTCGACCAGCAAGACGGGTTCAACCGGTACGTGCCGGACGACGTGATGGCGAAGTACGGCGCGGACGCGCTGCGGCTGTGGGCCACCAGGGGCCGCATCGGCACCGACCTGCGGTACAACGAGAAGGAGATCCGCACCGGGCGCAAGTTCGCGGTCAAGCTGTGGAACGTGGGCCGGTTCTTGTCCATGAACCTGGGCGAGCTGGATTTCTCGGCGCCCGCCCCGGCGCCGGGGGAGCGCGCCCTGGTGGACCGGTGGGTGCTGTCGTACCTGGCCGACGCGGTTGACGAGGCCACGGCGGCGTTCGAGGCCCACGACTACATGCAGGCGTACCTGGCCGCCTCGCGGATGTTCTGGTCCGTCTACTGCGATCGCTATATCGAGATGATCAAGGACCGGGCCGGCGAGACCAGCGCCCGGTGGACGCTGCGGGAGTCGTACCGGGTCCTGCTCGGGCTGTTCGCGCCGTTCGCGCCGTTCGTGACCGAGCACATGTACCAGCGGTTCTACCGCGACCACGAGGACGCGGTCTCGCTCC
This sequence comes from Streptosporangiaceae bacterium, assembly GCA_030044595.1. Lineage (GTDB taxonomy): Bacteria > Actinomycetota > Actinomycetes > Streptosporangiales > Streptosporangiaceae > Palsa-504. Next base: position 2,016 of record JASHVM010000539.1, on the reverse strand, counting down.
ACCTGACCCGCTGGCCCGCGGCGGACGAGCGGTGGCGCACGGACAGGACCGCGGGGGATCAGCTCGCGACGATACTGGACGCCACCAGGGCGCTGCGCGCCGAGCTGCGGCTCGGCAGCTCGACCCGGCTGGGCCGGCTGATCCTCGGGGCGGACGGCGCGGCGGCCGGGGCACTGCTGGACCAGATCGCCGAGCCGCTCCGGCTGGCGGCCAGGGCCGACACGGTGGTCCGCGGCGCGGCCGGGCACCCCAGCGGCGTGCCGGGCGTGACCGTCGACATCGCTGTCTGACCCGCGCAACACACGGCTGGCACAATGGGCGGGTGCGGACGATTGCGCTGGAGGAGCACTTCTGGACGGCCGAGCTCGCGCCGCCGCCGGGAACCGGCCCGCTCGCGGTGTGGGGTCAGCGCATCGGCGACCAGCTGCGTGACCTCGGCTCCGCGCGGCTGGCCGACATGGACGCCAGCGGCGTCGACCTCCAGGTCATCTCGCACGTGGCGCCGGCCGCGCAGGCGCTGGAGGGGGCCGAGGGACTGGCCCGCGCCCGCCAGGCCAACGACCAGCTGGCCGCGGCGGTCCGCGCGCACCCGGACCGGTTCGCCGGGTTCGCGACCCTGCCGACCGCCGATCCGCGGGCGGCGGCCGACGAGCTTGAGCGCGCCACCGGCGAGCTGGGTTTCGTCGGGGCCCTGGTCAACAGCACCCTCGGCTCCAACGGCGTCTTCCTGGACGACGCGCGGTTCGGCCCGCTGCTCGACCGCTTCGAGCGGCTGGACGTGCCGCTGTACCTGCACCCGGCGCCGCCGTCGGCGGCGCTGCGCGAGGCGCTGTACAGCGGGCTGCCGCCCGCCGTGGCGGCCAGGCTGGCCACCGGCGCGTGGGGCTGGCACGCCGAGGCCGGCCTGCACGTGCTGCGGACGGTCGCCACCGGCGTGTTCGACCGCCATCCCCGGCTGCGCCTGATCATCGGGCACTGCGGCGAGATGCTGCCGTTCATGCTGGCCCGCATCGACGCGATGCTGCCGATGGCCGGCCTGGCCCCGTCCGAATACCTCGCGCGCCATGTCTGGGTGACCACGAGCGGGCTGTTCAGCGTCCCGCCGGTGATGTGCACCGTGCAGGTGCTCGGGATCGACCGGGTGCTGTTCAGCGTCGACTACCCGTTCGGCTCCAACGCGGCCGGCCGCGCCCTGCTGGACACGCTGCCGCTCAGCCCGGAGGACGTGGCGAAGATCGCCGGCGGCAACGCCGAGCGCGTACTGCGCGTCAAGCCTGCGGAGTGATTTACGGCACGCCAGTGTTGTGAAAAGTTTGCGCAGGCCGGCTTATTTACGGCACAATAGTGTTGTGAAAAACGTCCGGTCAGCCGAAGGTCCCACGCGGGGCCAGGTCGCGCGGCTGATCCTGGAGCTCGGGCCGTCGACGGCTGCCACGCTGGGCGGCAGGCTCGGGCTCACCCCGGCGGCCATCCGGCGCCATCTCGACAACCTCCTCGCCGAAGGCCTCATCGAGACCAGGACGGCCAGGACCTACGGGAACCGGGGCCGGGGCAGGCCGGCCAAGGTCTTCGTCATCACCGACGCCGGGCGCAGCGCGTTCGAGCACGCCTACGATGACCTGGCCACCAGCGCGCTGCGGTTCCTGGCCGATCGGGCGGGTCCCGAAGCCATCGCCGAGTTCGCCCGCACCCAGGTCGCCGACCTGGAGCGCAGGTACGCGCCGGTGGTGGCCCACCCCGAACTCGCCACCCGGGTCCAGGCCCTGGCTGAGGCGCTGTCCGCCGACGGCTACGCCGCCACCGCGGGACCGGCGCCCGCGATCGGGGGCCTGGCCGGCGAGCAGCTCTGCCAGCATCACTGCCCGGTCGCGCACGTGGCGGCCGAGTTCCCGCAGCTGTGCGAGGCGGAGACCGAGGCGTTCGGCAGGCTGCTGGGCACCCCGGTGCAGCGGCTCGCTACGATCGCGCACGGCGACGGGATCTGCACCACGCACGTCACCGGTCATCCGGTCGGGA
>JASHVM010000055.1:0-7184 GCA_030044595.1 Streptosporangiaceae bacterium | reverse complement strand
CGCGGCCGCGATCGCGGCCAGCGCGGCGTACGCCCGGTCGCCCCGTTCCGGCAGCCGGAACGAGGCCGGGTCGGCGAGGACCTGCTCCGGGTCGGGCAGGTCCATCTCGACCAGCCAGGCCAGGAACTCCACCCCGGCCCCGTCACCGACGGCGCCCCTGATCAGCGCCGAGCGCGCTTCGTCCCCGGTGCCCGACGCGCCCGCGGCGGCCATCAGCCGGGCCGCCATCTCCCAGGTCCTGGGCGACGGCCAGCCGCGCCCGGCCGACGCCGCGTCGGACGGCGGGGCGCAGGCCAGCCCGGGCCGGACGTGCAGGAACGCGGCGACCAGACCGCGGGCCAGGATCTCCTCCGCCTGCCAGCCTTCGGGCAGCGCCGGGACGAACGGCGCCGCCCAGCCGCCCGCCAGGCCGTCGGCCACCGCGCGCGGATTGGTCTGCCAGGCCAGGTGGCACAGCCGGTTGGCCAGCGGCGCGGACAGGTCCCAGCCGTCCGCGGCCTGCTCGGGCGGGTTGGCCGCCGCGACCACCGCGACCTCGTCCGGCAGCGTGAGGTCCCCCACGGCCCGTTCCAGTACCACCCGCAGCAGCGCGGCCTGCACGGCGGGCGGCGCGGTGGACAGCTCGTCGAGGAACAGCAGGCCGCGCCCGGCCTCGGCCAGGCGCCGCGCCCACGCGGGGGGAGCGAACCTGACCCCGTCGCCCACCACGATCGGCAGCCCCGCGAAGTCCGAAGGCTCCCTGATCGAGGCGATGACGGTCTCGCAGGGCAGGCCCATGGTCTGCGCCATGGCCCGGATCGCGGACGTCTTGCCGGTGCCGGGCGCGCCCCACAGCAGCACGGGCACCCGCGCCGCCACCGCGACCCCGAGCGCCTCGACCGCCGGGTTAGCAGGGGGCTGTACGCTCATATCTCCCAGTGTGGGGCATCGGCGGGACCATCGTGGGCGTCCGCGGCCGCGTGCACGTCCAGCGGCACCGGTTCCGCGCCGGGCGAACGCAGGCCGAGGACCCGGGCGTCCGGCCAGCCGGCCTGCTCGACCGCGACGACCAGGTACCGACCGACCAGCGCGAGCCCGCACGCCCACACCGAGGCCAGCCACCCGGCAGGCAAGCTGACCCGCAGCTGGCGCTCCTCCCCCCGCCCGGTCAGCTCGGTCGCTCTGCACCCGGGCCTGTGCTCCAGCGACACCGCTACCTGGTCGGGATCGATCCCGAGCCACCGCTCGGCCACCGGCGCCAGCCGGCCCGTTATCGCGGCCACCAGCGCGGGCCTGACCCGCTCATCGGACCGGTCCGCGTGTGCCGCGGCCACGTGCCCGATCAGCCTGACCTGGAACCCGTACCCCAGCGCGAGCAGCGACAGCAGGTCGTTCCTGCGCTGCCTGGCCCGGTCCACCTCCGCCTGGGCCTGCCGGTGCGCGCTGACCGCGCGGGCCGATGCCCTGATCGGCTTGGCCATCGGCGTCGGCCTCGGCTGTATCTGCTGGGCCGGACGGGGCCGACGGCCCGGGTACCCAGGTCGGCCCTGGCTCGCCTGAGCCGCCTCGGCGACGTCTTCCCAGCCGACCACGATCTCGTCGGCTGGACCGCGCGGTCCGATGGCCAGCATCGACAGATCCGCGATATGCCTCCCCCAGGCTTCGGCCAGCTCGACGCAGCCGGCCTTGTCGCCGCCGAGCGCGGCGAGCACTTGCTCGCCCTCGGCGTCGGGATGCTCGGACAGGACGAGCGATCCGGCTTCCCAGCGGACGGTGTGCCTCGCGTGGCCGCACGGCACCTGCGCCTGACAGCTCGGCAGACAGTCGAACCACCGGCCGTTCGGGTTATTGATCACGGCGGGTACCTCCAGCGCAGCGGCACCTTGGCCCGGACCTCAGCCGACATCCCGACCACCACCACCTCGATCCACGGCGTGGACTGGTTCAGCGGCGGCGTGAGCTGGAGCCTGACCCGGCGCTCGCCGCTGGACGCCAGTCGCGGCGGCCGCGAGCCGACCTGCCGGGTGGCGTGCCATCGCCCGCCGCTGTCGTGCACCCACACCGACAGCGGGACGGGCCCGGCCACGGCGTTTACCAGCACGTCAAGCACGCTTCCCCCGGCGACGTTGTGCAGGCCGAGCAGCGCCAGCCTGATGCCGTCCAGTTCGGGCAGGGCCAGGCCCACGGCCGCGTAGCCGTCGCGGCCCGGCGCCTCCGGTTTCCTGCGGTGATAGTGGGCGAGCACGCTGAGCCATGGTTCCGGCAGGTCGTGAGCTGGCGCCGCGGTGATCCCGTGCTCGTAGATGCGCAGGCTCGCGCACAGCGTGGCGAGCTGGCCCGGGACCGGGCTCAGCGCCGACAAGACCTCGGCCGCCTCAAGGGCGGCCACTACCGCACCGAGCCCGGTGGCCAGGCTGATGTACGGTCCCTGCGTACGGAATCTCAGCGGGACGTCCGTTCCTATGGTCAGCAGCTGCTCCGCGGTGGTGTTCAGCAGATGCTCACCGGAGCTCAGGCCGGTCTTTTTGACCAGCGGCCCGGCGCCGTCCGGCGATCCCGGGCCCAGGGCGATACGGACCGCCGGGCCGCCCGGCAGCGCGATGTCCAGCCACCGGACGTCACGCTTCGGCTCCGGGTCCAGGATCAGGTCGCCGGTCCACTCCGGCCCGCCGCTGCCGGTGAATCGCAGGCCGTAGCTGGCGCCCTTGTCGTCCCTGGTCGTGATGTCCGGGGCGGGAAGCATGGCCGGGTGCGCGAAGCGTACGCGGTCCGCGTCGGCCGAGTCCCCGATCCACCACGCCACCGCGAACCGCGCGCCGGAGATGGTGTGCGCGTACGACATGAGGACCAGCTCGCCGCGCACCCGGTCCTGCCGGAACGGGATCATCACCCCCACGGGCAGGACGCGATCGGGTTCGCCTGCGCCCGGCCCGGCCGGGCGCTCGCCCGCGGCCGGGTCGGCCTTCGCGGCCGACAGCAGCCCTGTCGGCGGAGGCCAGGTGAACGGCATGGGCCGCGCGAACGGCGTCCACCCGGCCAGCCTGAGGCTTCTGAGCCCCAGCGAGCCCAGGTCGGATCCCTGCCGCACGGCCACGGCGAAGGCGAAGTCAGCCAGGATGTCCTCGGCGGCCTCGGCGTCGAGCGCGCCTACGGCCGTCAGGGCCTGCGCCACCTTCGCCACTACCGGGAAGCTCGCGTTGGGGCTGTCAGCGGACCAGGGCGCGCTGGAGACAGGCTTGGCGCTGACCGCGTCACGCATCTCGGCCTCGACCATCAGCCGCAGATGGGTTTCCGCGCGCTCGCGGTTCATCTACTAAGTGTGAGCCATCCCGCATCTCGGCCTGAACGCAAAGCCGGGGGAGCAGCCGGATTCAAGCCGGCGTGACGACGGGCTGCGGCGTGTCAACGGTCGTCCAGCAGCGGACGATGTCACGCATGGACAGCAGCCCGGCCACGTCGTGGCCTTCGACCACGACCAGGTGCCTGAACCCGCCCCGGATCATCGCCGCGGCGGCCTCCTCGAGGGTCCAGTCCGGCGATGCGTACACCAGGTCTTGGGTGCGGTGCTCCGCCACCATCTCGGCGTCTGGATCCTCGCCGGCCGCTATCGAATCGAGGAGGTCACGTTCGGTCACGATGCCGACACCCGCCTGCTCCGGGTCGACCACCACCGCCGCGCCGATACGCCGCGCGGACATCATCCGCGCCGCATGCCGCAGCGTGTGCGCGGGCCCGATCGTGAGGACCTGGTGGGACATGCCGTCGCGGACCTTCACGAGTCATCACACCCCTGATCCGACGCTTGTGAATTTGTGACGTCCATCAAGCATCCGTGATATCACCGCAGAGAGCAAGAGAGAGCAAGACTGCCTTCAGGCAAAGTTCGCGTCATCCAGACCCCGCGCCGTGCGCGCTAGTCAGCTGTGCGAGCACGTCGTCATGCAGGTAGCCGTTGGTGCATACCACGCTGCCGCCGTCGGGCCTGGCCTCCCCCTCGAGCGAGGTGAACCGCCCGCCGGCCTCGGTGACGATGACCTGCAGGGCGGCCAGGTCCCACAGCGACACCTCGGGTTCCGCGGAGATGTCGCAGGCGCCCTCGGCGACGAGCATGTGCGACCAGAAATCCCCGAACGCGCGCGTTCGCCACACCGATCGGGTCAGGCCGAGGAAGCTGTCCAGCATCCCGCGTTCGGCCCATCCGCCCAGGCCCGAATAGGACATGGACGCATCCCCGAGCTTGGTCACCCCGGACACCCGGCACGGGGATGCCTTGGTCAGACTGCGCCCGGTCCACGCGCCGCCGCCCAGCGCACCCCACCAGCGGCGGTTCAGGGCCGGCGCCGATACCACCCCCACCACCACGTCCGGGCCGTCCATCAGCCCGATCAGCGTGGCCCAGACCGGAACGCCGCGGACGTAGTTCTTGGTCCCGTCGATGGGATCCAGGACCCAGCACCGCGGTCCAAAGCCGGTCCGGCCAAGTTCCTCGCCCAGCACCGCGTCGCGCGGCCGTGCCCTGCGCAGCACGTTTCGCAGCGCCTCCTCGGCCGCCCGGTCGGCGTCGGACACGGGCGTGAGGTCGGGCTTGGTCTCGACCCGCAGGTCGAGCGCCCGGAACCGCCTGGTCGTGATGTCGTCGGCGGCATCTGCGAGGACGTGCGCGAAGCGCAGGTCGTCGTCGTAACGGACCACGCGCGAAACGGTACCGCCTGGAACAGCACGCTGGCCAGCCAGGGCACCAACCTGGGCCCGCGCGAGGGGTGATACTAGACGTGATGGACGACAACCGCGACACCCACCCACCTTCTCGTCTCGCCTTCATGGACGACCCGCCGGGCCAGCTGCGGGCCTTCGTCCGCGACGGCCGGATCACGGCGCTGCCGGCCAAGCGAACGCGCCGCCGGCTGCTGCTCGACCAGGTAGCGCAGGCGTTCGAGCCGGGCCGCAACTACCCGGAACCCGCCGTCGACGAGGTCCTCAAGGCGATCTTCGACGACCACTGCGCCCTGCGCAGGTGCCTGGTGGACGAGGAGTTCCTGTCGAGGACCGCGGCGGGTATCTACTGGCGGGCAGGCGGCACCGTCGATGCGTAGGAAGCTCTTTTTTCCGAACGACCGGTGGTGCTTCCCTCCGGCTCCGTCCGACCGCCGCCCCGGCGACCCGAACGACCGGTGGTGCTTCCCCGGCGAGCCGCCGCGAGCCCCGGCGGCCGATCGCGACGAGCCGTGGTGCTTTCCCGGGCACCAGGCGCGCGATCGCCGCCGGCCGGCCCGGCGCCGGGTCATCCCGGGCTAGTCGGGGGCGGTGCCTTCCCGGCTGCGCAGCAGGCGGCGGAGCGAGTCGAGTCGTGCCTCGGCGTGGTGCTCGCGCGCCCACTCATCCACGGCGCAGCCGGACAGGTGGTCGCATCCTGGCGGGCACCCGGCCGTGCCTTCGGCCAGGTCCGCGAACGCCTCCACGACCCGTTCCGCGCTCACGTGGCCCAGCCCGAACCCTCGCAGCCCCGGCGTGTCGATGAGCCAGCCGTCACCCAGCGGCAGCGCCACCGCGGACGACGACGTGTGCCTGCCCCGGCCGGTCACCGGGTTGACCGCCCCGACCGTCCGGGCCGCCTCCGGGACCAGGGTGTTCACCAGCGTGGACTTGCCGACGCCGGACTGCCCGATGAGCACGCTGATCCGGCCGGTCAGCAAGTTCCGCAACCGGGACAGCGTGCGCGCGGGCAGCGGCCGCCTGGTGGTCAGCATGGGCAGGCCGAGCGGCGCGTAGAACGCGCGGACCTGGCGCGGCGACGCCAGGTCCGCCTTGGTCAGCAGCAGCAGCGGATCGAGCCCGGCGTCGTAGGCGGCGACCAGGCAGCGATCGACGAAGCGGAGCCTGGGCGGCGGTTCGGCCAGCGCGCAGACGATCACCATCTGGTCGGCGTTGGCCACGATGATCCGTTCGGCCGGGTCCGTGTCGTCGGCCGACCGCCGCAGCGCGCTGGTCCGCGGCTCCACCCGGACGATCCGGGCCAGCGTCCCCTCGGCGCCGGACGTGTCACCGATCAGCGCGACGCGGTCGCCGACCACCACCGAGCGCCTGCCGAGCTCGCGGGCCTTCATCGCGGTAACCAGCCTGCCCTCGGCCATGCACCCGTACCGGCCGCGATCCACGCTGGTCACGAAGCCCTCTACGGCGCTTTCGTGGGCGGGGCGCCGCCTGGTGCGCGGGCGGGAACCGCGACCGGGCCGGACCCGGACGTCGTCCTCGTCAAGCTGCGCGTAGCCGGGCCGCGGGCTCAGGGTTCGTGTCCCATCCCAGCATCCCCTCCGACCAGCGCGTCCCAGGCGTGGCTGAATCCGGGGAAGGTCTTGGCCACCGTGTCCGCGCCCGCGACCCGGATACCCGGCACCGCCAGGCCGAGCACGGCGGCCGCCATCACCATCCGGTGATCGTCGTAGCTGCCGAACGGCGCGTCCGCCGCGCCCGCCCGTAGCGGCCGCGGGCTGATCCGCAGCCCGTCGGGCAGCTCGGTGATGTCGCCCCCCAGCGCGTTGATCTCCTTGGCCAGCGCGGCCAGCCGGTCGGTCTCGTGGCCGCGGGTGTGCGCCAGCCCGGTGAACACCGACGGGGAGCTCGCCAGCGCCGCCACCGCGGTCAGCACCGGCGCGAGCTCGTTGACGTCGCGCAGGTCCGCGGCCAGACCGCGGATGGTGCCGGTTCCCGTTACGGTCAGCGCTTCCGCGCCCAGTTCGCACCGCGCACCCATCCGGGTCAGCACGTCCAGGATCTGCTCCGCCGCCTGCAGGCTGTCCCGCGGCCAGCCCGGCACGGTGATCGTTCCCCCGGTCACCAGCGCCGCGGCCAGGAAGGGAGCCGCGTTGGACAGGTCGGGTTCCACCGTGAACGCTCCCAGGTCCAGCCGCCCCGGGCGCACCCGCCAGGTGTCCGGCCGTCCCCGGGGCCCGCCCGCGCCGGACCCGGCGCTGACGTGGGCGCCGGCGGCCCGGAGCATCCGGACCGTCATGGCGATGTGCGGCGCCGAGGGCACCGGCGGCCCCTCGTGCCGGACCTCGATGCCCTCGTCGAACCGGGGCGCCGCGAGCAGCAGCCCCGAGACCAGCTGCGACGAACCTGAGGCGTCGAGCGTGACGGTGCCGCCGCGGACCGCGCCGTGACCGAGCACGGTGAACGGGACCGCGCCCCGGCCGCCGTGGTCGATG
>JASHVM010000538.1:0-5452 GCA_030044595.1 Streptosporangiaceae bacterium | reverse complement strand
CGTCGTGGCCGTCGCCGGGGGATAATGGCCTGGCGCTGGTGGCCCGCGCCGCTCCGAGGAGGGTCAGCATCACCGAGCCGTTTCCCGAGCCCACCACCCCGGCGAGCTCGCGCGCCGAGGTCTTTCTCCGCTACCTGGACTATTTCCGGTCCCAGCTGGCCGGAAAGCTCGAGGCGCTGCCCGCCGCCGAGCTGCGCCGCAGCAGGCTGGCGTCCGGCTGGACGCCGCTCGAGCTGCTCAAGCACCTGCGCTACGTCGAGCTGCGCTGGCTCGAGTGGGGTTTCGAGGGCCGCGACGTAGGCCACCCGTGGGGTGACCGCGAGGGCGACCGCTGGCACGTGGACCCCGACGAGACCCTCGCCAGCCTCCTGGCTGACCTGCGCGAGCAGGCCGGGCGCAGCCGGGCCGTCATCGAGTCCCACGATCTCGGCGAGGTGGGCAAGCCGGGCGAGCGCTGGGACGGCAACGACCCGCCCACGCTCGAGCGGATCTTGTTCCACCTGCTGCAGGAGTACGCCAGGCACCTCGGCCACCTGGACATTGTCACCGAGCTCGGCACCGGCCTAGCGCAAGAGTTAAATCCTTTTTTCTACCGAACGAACGGTGGTACCGAGGCCCTGCCTGCCGCGCGCAGCCGCTAGCCGGCCTTCTCGGCGACGCAGCGGTTCAGGCACTCGCCGAGGCCGTCGATCCAGGTGCGCATCACGTTGCCGGGCCGCAGGTAGACGGGCGGCTTCCTGGCGTTGCCGACCCCGCCGGGCGTGCCGGTGGCGATGAGGTCGCCGGGCTTCAGGGTGATCGCCTGGCTCGCGTACGCGGCGATCTCGGCCGGGCCGAACAGCAGGTCCGAGGTCCGCGACTGCTGCATCACCACCTCGTCCACCTCGCAGCGGACCTCGAGGTCGGCCGCGTTCCCGACCTCGTCCGGGGTGACCAGGTAGGGCCCGGCCGGCGTGGTGTGCTCGAACATCTTGCCCTGCAGCCACTGCAGGGTCCGCTGCTGCCAGTCCCGCATCGACACGTCGTTGACGACCGTGAACCCGGCGATGGCCGCCGCGGCCTGCTCGGGCGTGGCCCGGTGAATGGGGCGGCCGATGATGACGCCGAGCTCGACCTCCCAGTCGACCCGCTCGCTCACCGACGGCAGCACGAGGTCGTCGCGGGCGCCGAGCAGGGTGTCGGCGAACTTGGCGAACAGCGTCGGGTACTCCGGCAGGTCCCGCCCGGTCTCGAGGATGTGCGCCCGGTAGTTCAGCCCCACGCAGATCACCTTGTCCGGCCGGGGGACGACCGGCGCGAAGTCCGCTTCCGCGACGGGAACCGGCCGCGACCCTTCGCGCTCCGGGGTCGCGTCGCCCCCGGACAGCAGCTCGCCGACGTCAGCGGCAGCCAGCGGGATCAGAACGTCCCCGTCGAGCCGGGCTGCGGTGGTCCCGTAATCCGTCCGTATGGTGGCAAATCGCATGGCGCCGACTCTAGCCGGTCCGCGGCCGCGCCCGGCGCGCACCTGGTCGCGTCCTATATGATTCCGGCACGATGGCTGTCCTATCGTCCCCGCCCGGCAAGGTCGTCGCGGTCCACACCAGCTACCGGAGTCGCGCCGCAGAGCGCGGCGTGACGCCCGCCTGGCCGTCGTACTTCCTCAAGCCCGCCTCGTCGCTGGCCGGAAGCGGCGATCCCGTAGCCCGCCCGCCCGGATGCGAGCTGCTGGCCTTCGAGGGCGAGGTGGCGCTGGTCATCGGGCGCCGCGCACGCCGGGTCAGCCGCGCCGACGCGTGGGAGTGCGTGGCCTGGGTCACGGCCGCGAACGACTTCGGCGTCTACGACCTGCGTTACGCCGACCGCGGCTCCAACTTGCGGTCGAAGGGCATCGACGGCTTCACCCCGGTCGGCCCGGCGCTGATCGACGCGCGGGCCGTCGACCTGGCCGCGCTGCGGCTGCGCGCGTGGGTGAACGGCGAACCGGCCCAGGACGCCTGGCCCGCCCTGGACATGCTGTTCGGCTTCGACGACATCGTCGCTGACCTGTCCCGGCTCCTCACGCTGGAACCGGGCGACCTGATCCTCACCGGCACGCCCACCGGCTCGACCGTGGTGAAACCCGGCGACGTGGTGGAGGTGGAGGTCAGCGCGGACCAGCAGTCGTCTGGCCGGCTTCGCAGCCCGATCGTCGAGGCGGACTACCGCCTCGACCCGCCCGGCGCCATGCCCCGCGCGGACGACGCTGAGCGCGCCGCCGCCTACGGCGCCGCGCGCGCACTGCCCGAACGGCCCGCCGAGATCCTCGCCGGCCTGCGCGAGGTGTCCACCGCCACGCTGGCGGCGCTGCTGCGCAAGCGCGGGCTGAACGGGCTCACCCTGGACGGGCTGCGGTCCACGCGGCCCGGCGCCCGGATGGCCGGGTACGCCAGGACGGTGCGGTACCTGCCGCTGCGCGAGGACCTGTCCGGCCGCCACGGCGGGGGTATGAACGCGCAGCGGCGCGCGGTCGAGGAAGTCCGCCCGGGCGAGGTGCTGGTCATCGAGGCGCGCGGCGACCCGACCGCCGGCACCATCGGCGACATTCTCGCCCTGCGCGCCCAGGTCCGCGGCGCGGCCGGGATCGTCACCGACGGCGCGATCAGGGATAGCGCGGTGCTGGCCGGGCTGGATATCCCCGTGTATCACGCCGCCGTGCATCCGGCCGTGCTGGGCCGGCGGCACGTCCCCTGGGACACCGGCGTCACGGTGGCCTGCGCCGGAGTGACGATCCAGCCGGGCGACATCGTGGTCGGCGACGCCGACGGGGTGGTGGTGCTGCCGCCGGGCATCGCGGCCGGGGTGCTGGCCGACGCCCGGGAGGCCGAACGCCAGGAAGAGTTCATCGCCGCCCGCGTCGCCGCCGGTGAGAGCATCGACGGCCTGTTCCCGCTCTCCGAGGCCCGCCGCCCCGAATACCAGGCCTGGCTCGCCCAGCAGCCTCAGCCCGAACCGTCCCCCGGTGGTGCAGGGTGACCGTCCCGCCCGGCCTTCCGGCCAAGCTCGAGCACTTCATCGGCGGCGTATCCACCCCGAGCGCGGACGGCGCCACGTTCGAGGTCGCCGACCCGGTGACCAACCAGCCGTACGCCACGGTCGCGGCCGGCCGAGCCAAGGACGTGGACCGGGCCGTGACCGCCGCCGCGTCCGCGTTCGCCGCAGGGCCCTGGCCGCGGCTGCCCGCGCGGACCCGGGCCACGATCCTGAACAAGATCGCGGACGGCATCGAGGCCCGCGCCGCGCGGATCGCCGAACTCGAGACGTTCGACACCGGGCTGCCGGTCACCCAGGCCCGCGGCCAGGCGGCGCGGGCCGCGGAGAACTTCAGGTTCTTCGCCGACACGGTGGTGACGCTGCACGAGGACGCGTACGGGTCCGGCGCGCAGTTCGGCTACGTGATCCGCAAGCCGGCCGGGGTGGCCGGCCTGATCACCCCCTGGAACACCCCGTTCATGCTGGAGACCTGGAAGCTCGCCCCCGCCCTGGCCTCGGGCTGCACGGTGGTCCTCAAGCCCGCCGAGTGGACGCCGCTGTCCGCCAGCCTGCTGCCGGAGATCATGACCGGGGCGGGCCTGCCCGACGGTGTGTTCAACCTGGTCCACGGGATCGGCGAGGTGGCCGGTGCCGCGCTGGTCGCGCACCCGGACGTGCCGCGCATCTCGTTCACCGGCGAGACCAGCACCGGCCGGGCGATCATGGCCGCGGCCGCGCCGTACCTGAAGGGCCTGTCCATGGAGCTGGGCGGCAAGTCGCCCTGCGTCATCTTCGCGGACGCCGACCTGGATCGGGCGACGGACAGCGCGCTGTTCGGGGTGTTCTCCCTCAACGGCGAGAGGTGTACGGCCGGCTCGAGGATTCTGGCCGAACGGTCCGTATACGACGATCTGGTCGCCCGGCTCGCGGACCGGGCCGGGCGGATCACGGTGGGCGACCCGTCCGATCCGGCCACCGAGATCGGGGCGCTGGTTCACCCGGAGCACTACGCGCGGGTGCTTTCTTACGTGCGGTCCGGCCTGGACGAAGGGGCGCGGCTGGTGGCGGGCGGCAGCCGCCCGGCTGGCCTGCCCGCCGGCAATTACCTGGCCGCGACGGTGTTCGCCGACGTCCGGGAGTCGATGCGGATCTTCCGCGAGGAGATCTTCGGCCCGGTGGTGTGCGTCACCCCGTTCGACGCCGAGGCGGAGGCGATCGCCTTGGCCAACGCCACGCCGTACGGGCTGGCCGCGTACGTCTGGACCAGCGACCTGGCCCGCGCGCACCGGGTGGCGCACGCGGTCGACGCCGGGATGACGTGGATCAACTCGCACAACGTTCGGGACCTGCGCACCCCGTTCGGCGGCGTCAAGGCCAGCGGCGTCGGACGTGAGGGAGGAGCGCACAGCCTGGGTTTCTACACTGAATCCCGAATCGTCCACATCCCGCTGGGGGACACCCGCGTTCCCCGGTTCGGAGCGTGATCATGACCGTGCCGCAAGCCCGCCCTCCCGACATCGTGCGAGCCGCGTACGCCGAGCTTGTCGTCACCGATCTGGACCGGGCCCGGTGGTTCTGGGTGGACCTGCTCGGCTTCGTGGTCACCCGCGACGATCCCGACGTGCTCTACCTGCGCGGGTACGACGAGCTCACCCACCACAACCTGATCCTGCGCCAGGGCCGGGAACCCGCGGCGGGCAGGCTCGCGTTCCGGGTGCGGACCGCGGCGGACCTCGGCCTGGCCGAGGCGTTCTACGCGGCGCTCGGCAGGCGGACGGAGCGGGTGCCGGCCGGCGCCACGCCGGGGGTGGGGGAGGCCGTCCGGGCCGAGGACCCGCTCGGCTTCACCGTCGAGTACTTCTTCTCCGCGGCCCACCCGCAGCGCCTGCAGCAGCGTTACGACCTGCGCCGCGGCGCCGAGGTGGCGCGGCTGGACCACTTCAACATCGTGGTGCCAGACGTGCGCGCCGCCTATGACTACTACCGGTCGCTGGGCTTCGGCCTGTCCGAGACCATCGAGGACGGGGACACGCTGTACGCGGCCTGGATGTACCGCAAGCAGACCGTGCACGACGTGGCGTTCACCGGCGGCGACGGCCCCCGCCTGCACCATCTGGGTTTCTTCGCGCACGAGCCTCATCAGGTGCTGCGGATCTGCGACATCCTCGGTTCGCTGCAAGAACAGTCCCGCATCGAGCGCGGTCCCGGCCGGCACGGCGTGTCCAACGCCTTCTACGTCTACCTGCGCGACCCGGACGGCCACCGGGTCGAGATCTACACCAGCGACTATTACACCGGCGACCCGGACCACCCCGTGCTGCGCTGGTCCGTGCGAGACCCGAGGCGCCGGGACTTCTGGGGCCACCCCGTGATCCCGTCCTGGTACACCGAGGCCAGCACCGTACTCGACCTGGACGGCCGCCCCCGTCCGCTGGTGGCCGAACAGCAGCCCGCCGAGGTC
>JASHVM010000537.1:0-4573 GCA_030044595.1 Streptosporangiaceae bacterium | reverse complement strand
CACCGTGCAGACCATGCTCGCGGCTTACGCGCAAGCCGGGTTCTTGAGCACCAGCGGGCAGCCCGCCAGCCCGGCGACGCTGGCCGTCGTAGTAACCCCGCAGACCCCCCCGTCCGACGGCAGCGCGGACCCGCTTGACCAGCTGGTCGTGCCCCTGGCCCAGGAACTGGCCGCGTACGGCTCGGCCACCGTGGTGGCGGGGACGTCGACCGGTTCCGGCGCGGGCAGCCCGATCGCGGTGCTGCGGTCGAGTAACGTAGCCAACCTGGTATCCACCGTCGACGACGCCGACTTCGTGTCCGGGCAGAGCGTGGTGATCCAGGCCCTCGCGACGCAGCTGAACGGCGGCAAGCCGGGAAGCTACGGGATGGCGGGCAACGGCGCGAGCGCCATCGCGCCGAGTCCCGCGCCCACGCCGAGCGCAAGCGCGTCTCCGAGCGCGTCGCAGACCCCCTCGAGCAAGAAGAAGGCAAAGAAATAGTGAGCGGCGGCGGCCCAGGACGGCCGGGATGGCGCGTCCCGGGTCGGACCGGGCCGGGGCTGATGGCAACGGCGGCGAGCGCGGCCGCCGCCGCGGGCGCAGCCAGGCTCGCGTACTCCGCCCTGAACCGGCGCCCGCCGGGCGACCCGAAGGCGTGGTCGCGGACCAACCACCGGGGCGAACCGGTCACCCTCCTCGAGGGACCCGCCGTTGCGGCCGGCGCGATAACCGGCGTGCTCGGGCTGGCCGTCCTGCGGTCCAGGACCGGATCGGCGGGCTGGCGGTCCGCGGCGGCCGCGGCCGTAGCCGGGGCCGGGGCGGCGGCGTTCGGGGCTTACGACGACCTGGCGGGGTCGGGGGACCGCCGCGGGTTCCGCGGCCACCTCGGCGCGTTGCGGCACGGCGAGGTGACCACCGGGGCGGTCAAGCTGGGTGGCATCGGCGCCACCGGGATCGTCTGCGCCGCGCTGGCCGGCGGTTCCCCGGCGGACGTCGTCCTCAACGCCGGTCTGGTCGCCGGGGGCGCGAACCTGCTCAACCTGTTTGACTTGCGACCAGGGCGGGCGGTCAAGGTCGCGGTCGCCTCCGGCGCGCTGGTCGCCACGGGCGGAGCAGTCGGCACCGTGCCCCCGCTGGCGGCAGCGGCGGCCCTGCTGCCGGAAGACCTGGGCGAACGCGCCATGCTCGGGGACTGCGGCGCGAACGCCCTGGGCGCCATGCTCGGCGCGGCGGCCGCGGGCCTGCCGCGGCCCGCCCGGATCGCGCTGCTCGCGGGGATAACCGCGCTGACCGCGGCCAGCGAGAAGGTCAGCTTCACCAAGGTGATCGAGCGCACCCCGGCTCTGCGCTGGCTGGACACGCTCGGCCGTCCCGGGGCCGAGGGCGTCCGGGCCGGGGGGGTCCGGGCCGGGGGGGTCCGGGCCGAGGGGGTCCGGGCCGAGGGGGTCTGGGGGGAAAGGCTTCCCCCCAGGAGCGGGGGGGGTTTGGGGGGGGTCGTCCCCCCCGGACCAACAGGGAGCCTCGCTCACGCTGATACCACCGCCCGTTCGGCTGAAAAAACCGACCCGACACCGCAAGAAGAGTGACCGCTCGCCTAACCGAGCGGGGGAGTGCTCGGCAACGCAGCCGCGGGATCGGGCGAGCTGCGTTGCTGATCGGGGCCATCACGTTGCTGCCGCGGATCATCGGCTTCGGCCGGCAGGTGGTGTTCGCCGGGTGATCCGGACATGAGGGTCGCGTTCGTGCTGGGCACCAGCATCGGCGGGACCGCGCGGCACGTCAAGATGCTCGCGGCCGGCTGCGCGGCCCGGGGACTGGCGGTCGAGGTGTTCGGCCCGGCGCAGACGGACCGCGACTTCGGCTTCAGCATCCCCCGCACCGTCCCGGTCGATGTCCGGGCCGCCAACGTCAGGTTCGTTCCGGTCGAGATCGCCGACCGCCCGCGGCCGTACCGTGACCTGCGGGCGATCGCCGCTCTCCGCCGTCTCATCGGCGCCGGCCGACCCGACCTGGTACACGCGCACGGCCTGCGGGCCGGAGCGCTGACCGCGATCGCGGTGGCCTTGGTCCGGCCGCGTCATTCTCCCGCCCAGCGTGCTGCCGCACCGCCCGCGCTGATCGTCACCGTGCACAACGCGCCCCCGGGGGGCGGGATGAACGGCGCGATCTACCGGGTGCTCGAGCTGATCGTCGCGCGCAGCGCCGCCTCGGTGCTCTGCGTATCCCAGGACCTGGAAAAACGGATGCGGGCCGCCGGCGCGCGGCGGGTCGGGCGCGCTGTCGTGGCCGCGCCGCCGGTCCCGCCGACCACAGCGGGCGTTTCCGCGGAAACGCCTGTCGTCCCCGGGGCGGACCCGCGCCGGCCTCTCGTGCTCGCCGTCGGCAGGCTAGCCGCGCAGAAAGGGTTCGGCGTCCTGCTCGAGGCCGCCGACCTGTGGCGGGACATCCAGCCTCCGCCGCAGCTCGTCATCGTCGGCGAGGGACCGCTCGAGGCGCAGCTGAAAGGTCAGGCGGCATCGCTCGGGCTCGGCGTGGAGTTCGCGGGCTCGCGTCCGGACGTCCCCGCGCTGCTGGCCTCCGCCCAGGTCTTCGTACTGCCCAGCGCGTGGGAGGGCCAGCCGCTCATCCTGCAAGAGGCGCTGCGGGCCGGCGTGCCGGTGGTGGCCACCCGAACCGGGGGCATCCCGGAACTCACCGGCGAGCGCGCGGCGGTGCTTGTTTCCCCGGGCGACCCGCGACGCCTCGCCGACGCGGTGCGCGCGGTGCTCGCTGATCCCGCGCTAGCCGCCCGGCTCCGCCAGGCTTCGCTGGACCGGGCTCGTTCCCTGCCCGGCGAGGACCAGGCGATCACCGCGGCGCTGGCCGAATACCGCAGCGTCGCGGCCAGCCGGCCGGCTTCCTGACGTTCCCGGCGGTCAGGACGCTATCCAGTCGCGCGCCACACGCCCGGCGAGGTCTTCGAGCAGCGGGCCGGCCTCGCTGCGGCAGCGACCCAGGTCAAGCTCGATGTCGGTGAGGGCGTAAGCCCGGCAGATGCGTATCGAGCGGAGCTGGTCCGCGGTCAGCGAGCACATGCCGGCCACCGCGATCACCGGCAGATCCGGTGCCACCGCCGCGGTCGCCCGGGCCACTCCAGCAGGCGCCTTGCCGTGCAGAGTCTGGGTGTCAAGCGCGCCCTCGCCGGTGATGACCAGGCAGGCGCCCGCCAGCCGGCGGTCGAACGACACCAGGTCCAGCATCAGCTCGATGCCGGGCCGCATCGTCGCGCCGAGGAACGCCAGCGCCGCGAAGCCGAGCCCGCCCGCGGCGCCAGCACCTTGATCGTGCCGCCTTACCCGGCCGAGTGCCTGCTCCGTCAGGTCCGCCCAGCGGGCGAGCCCATCCTCGAGGAACCTCACGTCCTCCGCCGTGGCCCCCTTCTGCGGCGCGTAGACGGCCGCGGCGCCGAGCTCGCCGAGCAACGGGTTGTCCACGTCGGTCGCCACGATGAATTCGGTGCCGCTCAGGTCGTGCAGCTTGGACAGGTCGATCCGGCCCAGCCGGGCCAGGGCCGCCCCGCCCGGCCGCAGTTCGGCTCCGGATTCATCTAGCAGCCTGGCGCCGAGCGCCGTCACCAGGCCCGCCCCGCCGTCGGTGGACGCGACTCCGCCGAGGCCGAGCACGATCCGCTTCGCGCGCATGCGGGCCGCCGCGATGATGAGTTCGCCGACACCGTAGCTGGAGGCGGTCAGCGGCGCGTACGCCCCGCCAGGCAGCTTGTCCAGGCCGCACGCCTGCGCGGACTCGATGACGGCCGTCCCCTCGGCGAACGCGAACGCCGCGGTGACCGGCCTGCCGGTCGGCCCGCGGACCACGATCTCGACGCGGCGGAACCCGGCGGCCTCCGCCGCGGTCACGGTGCCGTCGCCGCCGTCCGCCACGGGCACCTTGACGGTCGGCACGCCCGGGCAAGCCCGTTCCAGCCCGGCAGCCACGTGCGCGGCAACCTGGACCGCGGTGAGCGTTCCCTTGAACTTGTCCGGGGCGATCACCACATGGCTCACCTGCTCATGAGATCACGGCCGGGCGTTCTCGTCAGCCGATGCGCTCAGCTGGTCTGGTCCCAGCGGCGCCGGACGGCGGCGAGGCCGTCTTCGCTCAGCGATCCGTAAAGCCGCAGCCTGGCCACGCCGCCGTCGGGGAAGATGTTCAGCCGGACGTGCGTGGCCGGCGGGCCGTCGACGCGGAACCGGTGCGGGGTGTCCGGCAGCAGCCTGAGGCGAGGCAGCAGATCGCGCCACGCCGTCTCATCGGCCAATGACCCGACGCTCGCCCGGTCACCAGCGTCCATGATCTGCAGCGAGGCGGCAGCGGGCTGGTTGCCCCGGTACCAGGACGTGTCGATCTCGGCGAGATGGATAACGCCGCGCCCGGCCAGCCTGACGACCAGCCACTCATATCCGGGCTTCCTGCGCCTGCGGGTCTCCCAGCCCTCGCCCATCACCCGGGCCAGCCCGGGGGAGATGACGTTGCGGGGCGAGGAGTAGAACTGGTCGCTGCGAGCCGCTATGTCCGCGCCGTTCTCCAGTGCCGCCAGGTCGAAGGTGAGACCCT
>JASHVM010000536.1:0-5330 GCA_030044595.1 Streptosporangiaceae bacterium | reverse complement strand
GGCGAGATCGAGGAGGCGCTGTGGGACGGCGTGGCCCGGGGCATGGTCACGGCGGACGGCTTCCGCGCGGTACGGTCGCTGTTCGCGCAGCGTGCCCTGGCGCAGAGCGCGCTGGGCAGGCACCGGCTGCGCCGCGGCAGCCAGCTCACCTCCCGGACGGCCGGGCGGTGGTCGCTGCTGCCCGAGCCGGTGTCCGACTGCGATCCGGACGAGCTGGCCGAGGCGGTCGCCGAACAGCTGGCCGTCCGGTGGGGCGTGGTCTTCCGCGACCTGCTGGTCCGGGAGAACATCGCGGTGCCCTGGCGCGAGGTGCTGTGGGCGTTCCGGCGGATGGAAGCGCGGGGCACGGTCAGCGGCGGGCGGTTCGTCAACGGGTTCAGCGGCGAGCAGTTCGCGCACCCGGACGCGGCCGGCCTGCTGCGCGAGATCAGGAAGCGGCCGCTGGACGGCGAGACGATCACGCTGTCGGCGGCGGACCCGCTGAACCTGGCCGGGATCGTGCTGCCGGGTCCGCGGATCCCCGCGGTGGCGACGAATTCGGTCAGCCTTCGTTGCCCGCGATCGTGGTGAGGGCCTCCAGCCGGCTGCCGCGCTCGCCGCGGGTGAACCAGCGGTAGCCGATATAGCCGATGATCGCGATGATGAAGGACATGACCAGCATGATCGTGCCGAGCGCGTTCAGGGCTGGCCCGCCGTTGCCGCCGTGCTGGGTGGAGTAGATGATCACCGACATCGGGGTGTTCCCGGCGTTGGAGGAGAGCAGGTCGACGATGACGAAGTCGTCGATCACCCCGGAGAAGACCAGCACCGCGCTGGCGAAGATGGCCGGGGCGAGCAGCGGCAGCATGACCCGGCGGACGGCCTCGAACCGGTTGGCGCCCAGGTCGGCGGCGGCCTCCTCGTACTGGCGGCCGAGCGTGACCAGCCGGGCCTGGACGATGATCGCCGGCCAGCTCACGTTCCAGGTGACCAGGGCCAGCACCTCGGCCAGCGTGCCAAGGTGCACGGTCGTGAACAGCACCGTGAACACGAAGAACATCGCCACGCCGAAGATCAGCTCGGGGATGACGAAGGACAAGATCATCAGGAAGTTGAACGACGAGGACGTGGCGCCGCGCCACCGGTTGATGCCGAGCGCGAACGCGACGCCGAGCGGCACGGCGATGATCGTGGTCAGCACGGACAGCCGGACCGTCTGGATGACCGCCGCGTGCAGCTGCGGATTGTGCAGGACCGAGTTGACCGGGTCGCCGAAGTACCAGCGCCAGGAGAAGCCCTGCCAGGTGGCCTGGGACTTGCCCCTGTTGAACGAGAACAGCACCGCGATGGCGATCGGCACCAGCGACCAGATTAGGTACAGCCAGGTGAAACCCTCGAGAAACCAGGGATGCCCCCACGGGTTGTGCCTGAAGATCCCGCGGCGCGCCCGGCTGGGAGCGGCGGCCACCGGCTCCAGGTCGGTGGAGATGCTGGGCGCGGTCATGACGCCACCTGGGAGGAACGGTTCGTCGCGATGACGTAGTAGATCATGGGGATGAGCAGGACCAGGAGTAGCAGCAAGGAGAGCACGGCGCCCTGCCCCTCGAGTCCCGGCGTGCCGAGCTGGCCCTGGATCAGGTTGCCGATCATGGACGTGGAGGCCGCGCCGGACATCAGCTGGTTGGTGTAGTAGTCGCCGATCATCGGCAGCACGGTGATCAGCATCGCGGTGAGGATTATCTGCTTGGACAGCGGCAGCGTGACCGAGACGAACGTGCGCACGCGCCCCAGGCCGAGGTCCCGGCCGGCCTCGATCAGGGAGGCATCGATCCGGTCCAGCCCGGCGTACAGGACCAGGATCGTGTACGGGATGTAGCCGTAGACCAAGCCGAGGATGACCGTGGCCGGCCTGCCGCCCAGCCAGTTGACCGCGGAGATGCCGAACCAGGACAGCGCCTTGTTCAGGTACCCGTTGGTCTGCAGCAGGTCGACCCAGGCCAGCATGCGCATCATGTAGCTGATCCAGAACGGCGCGATCAGCAAGATGAGGAACAGCCCTTTCCTGTGCCCGGCGAAACGGGCCACGAAGTAAGCGGCCGGGTAGCCGACGACCAGGCACAGCAGCGAGCCAATGGCCACGTAGACGATCGTCCTGACCACGATGGGGTCGGCGAAGGACGCGCCGCCGACCAGGTCGTGCCAGACGTTGATGACGTTCTCTGAGCTCCAGTGCAGCGGGTCCCAGACCGCGACCGGGGACTCGAACAGCTCGTTCAGCTGGCCCATCGCGATCGCGAGGACCGCGTAGAACGGCACGATGAACAGCACTACCAGCCAGATCATGCCCGGCGCGGCCAGCGCGATCCAGAACCCGTTCTTGCGGGTCTTCTGCCGGGGCTCCGCCTGCGTGGCCATGTCAGATCCCGTTGCTCACGACGAGCCAGGCCTGCTGCCAGAGGGCGTCCACGTCGGCGGGAAGCTGAAGTTCGGCCACGCCTCGGCGGAAGTAGGACGGCAGCACCACGGTGGACATCAGCGACGGCGGCAGGATCTGCTCCTTGACCAGGACCTGCGGGGTCACGCCGGTCAGCGGCTGCATGTACCCGTTGTAGCTGATGTTCTCGATGGCGTTGTTCAGGTCCAGGAAATAGTTCAGGTACTCGTGCGCGAGCACCGGGTTGGTCGCGGTGTGGAGGACGACGTTCGTGTCGTTCGCGACCGGTCCCTTGCCGTCGGTCGGGAACCAGTAGCCGACCACGTCGACCGGGACGCCCTTGGGCATGTACGACGCGGCGGCGGCCATGTCACCGGACCAGGCGTGGTGGATCCACGTGTCGCCGGTGGGGACCTCGGTGTAGTCGTTGTTGTCGATGCGCACGTTCACCAGGCGGCTCAGTTCCTCCAGCGACTTCCTGGACAAGGCGATCTGGTTGTAGTCGGTGGTGTTGAGGTTGTAGATGCCGTTCTTCATCAGGCCCAGGCTGATGCCCTCGCGGTAGTCGTCCAGGATCGCGACCTTGCCCTTGTACTTGGACTGCCACGGCATGGCCCACGCGTTGGCCATCGCGTACGGGTTCTCGTGCACCAGGTCTTTGCGCCAGGAGATCCCGGTGGTGTAGATCGTGTACGGCACCGTGTACTGCCAACCCTGGTCGTAGAAGGGGTTGGTGAAGTCGGACCAGGCCTGGGTGATGTTCGGGATGTAGGAGTGGTTGAGCGGCTGGACCAGCTTGGACTCGATCAGCTGGCCGAGCACGTCGACCGTGGCGCCCATCAAGACGTCGAAGGACAGCCCGCTGCGCAACTTGGACAGCGCCTCGTCCATCGTGTTGAACGTGGTGATCTCGACCTTGCAGTTGTACTTCTTGGCGAAGTTGTTGACGCACGCCTGGTTGACGTAGGCGACCCAGTTGTAGACCTGCAGCGTGGCGCCCTGCTCGGGTGGCAGGCCGGTGGCGATGGGCTTGTTGCCGGCGAAGACGGGCCACTTGACCGGGTTGTTCGGCCTGGGCAGCGGGACGGTGCCGTTGTCGGTCAGGCCCGGCGCGCAGCCGGACAGCAGCGGGGCGGCACCGAGCGCGGCGAGCGCCGCGCTGCCGCCGAGGAAAGCCCTGCGGCTGAGCTGCGGTCTCTTGCGCGGGACGCCGTGTCCCTGCCAGCCTTCTCGCGGGTGCACCATGGGTCAGTCTCCTCTGGCGACTCCGGGGGCGTCAGCGTCGGCGCTGACGGCGCGGGCGAAGACGCCGAAGTTCTCCACCAGCAGGTCGATGTCCGCCTCGTCGTGCTGCACCGAGATCAGCCACTGCTCGATCTTGCCCCAGGGCGGGAGGAACACGCCGCGGTTGTGCTGGTAGAGCCAGTGCGCGTGGCTGTACCTGTCGTCCACGCCGAGGAAGCCGCGGTAGTTGGTGACGGGCTCGGCGGCGAACACCACGCAGCCCTTGGCGCCCGCCGTGACCACGTGCGCGGTGAGCCCGGTGTCGTCGATGGCGCGCTCGATGCCCGTCTTGGCGCGCTGGCGCAGCCTCTCGATCCGCCGGTAGGCCGCTGGCGTGGCGACCTCGGTGAGCATGGCCCGGGTGGCCGCCATGGCCAGCGGGTTGCCGTTGAACGTGCCGACCATCTCGTACCCGCCCGAGGCCACGTGGTCCATGACCGGTTCGGTGCCTCCGATCGCCGCGACCGCCACGCCGCCGCCCAGCGACTTGGCCAGGCAGATGAGGTCGGGCTGGACGCCGCTCAGCCGGGTGACGCCGCCCGGCCCGACGGTGAGGCCGGTCTTCACCTCGTCGAACGTGAGCAGCGCGCGGTGCTCGTGCAGGAGATCCTTGAGGGCGGCCAGGTAGCCGGGCTCAGGCGGGATGATCCCGGCGTTCATCATGACCGGCTCGATGATCATGCCCGCGACCTGGTTCGGATGCTCGTCAAGCAGCCGGGCCACGCTGCCCAGGTCGTTGAACGTGGCGATCAGGGTCAGGTCGGTGATGGCTTTCGGGATGCCGGTGGACGACGGAGCGCTGTTCGGCCTGTCGGGCGGGCCGGCCTGCTCCGGCTCCGGGGCGACGGACACCTGCACGGAGTCGTGGTGGCCGTGGTAACACCCCTCGACCTTGATGATCAGGTCCCGGCCGGTGATCGAGCGCATGAGGTGGACGGCGTCCATGGTGGCTTCGGTGCCCGAGTTGGCGAACCGCCAGCGGGGCAGGCCGAAGCGGCGGGCGAGTTCTTCGGCCACCACCAGGGCGTCAGGGGTCGGCTGGGCGAAGTGGGTGCCCCGGCCGGCCTGGGTCATGATCGCGTCGGCGATGGCCGGGTGGGCGTGGCCGGCGAGCGCCGCGCCGTATCCGCCGTGCAGGTCCACGTACTCGTTGCCGTCGACGTCGTAGACCTTCGAGCCGCGGCCGTGGCTCAGCCAGACCGGCTGCGGGGCGGTGATCTGCCAGCTGGAGGTGACCCCGCCGGCCAGGTAGCCGCCCGCCCCGGTCGCCAGCCGGGCCGACTGCGGCTGCCGCCGGACGAAGATCTCCTCCTGCGCGGCGATGATCTCGGCGAGTTTGGCGTCGGTCGAGGTGGTGGCGGCCTGGGCGCGCTCGGGAGTGTACTGGGCGGTCACGATGACTTCCTGTCGTTGACTGAACGTTCAGTCTAGACGTCTCGGCGAGGGTCGGCAAGGGTCTTGGGCGATCTGGGCAGGGCCGCGGTTGCCGGTCTTGGGGGATCTGGGAAAATTGGGCCGGGTCCGGGGGGCGGGATGGCTACGGGAGTGGCTGGCGTTTCCTGAGGCGGGGAAACCAGGGAGGTGAGCGTCCCGTGACCGAGCCGGCGTCCGCCGAGTCTTCTGCCGGGTCTTC
>JASHVM010000535.1:0-10908 GCA_030044595.1 Streptosporangiaceae bacterium | reverse complement strand
GCGGGGACGCCGTCGGCGAGCCGTTCCCTGATGACCCGCAGCGGCAGGTACGAATCGCGCTGCATGGTGAGGATGTAGCGGAGCCGCTCGATGTCGGTCGCCGAGAACCGGCGGTAGCCCGATCGCGTCCTGGCCGGCTCGATCAGCCCTTCGGCCTCCAGGAACCGGATCTTGGACGTGCTGATGTCAGGGAATTCGGGCCGCAGTTGCGCCAGCACCTCGCCGATACCGTATTGACCGCGCGCGGGCTGATCGCTCATGCGTAGTCCTGTGCGCCCCTGCCGCGAGGGTCACCCGAGGAAGTTCTCGGGTCAAGCAGGTTCTGGCTGGTCAGGAACAGCAGCCGGAACTTGCCTATCTGGACTTCGTCCCCGCCCGCCAGTTGCGCCTCTTCGATGCGCTCCCTGTTGACGTAGGTGCCGTTGAGGCTGCCCACGTCGCGGACGGTGAAAACGCCGCCCTCGCGGTCGAACTCCGCGTGCCGCCGCGAGACCGTCACGTCGTCGAGGAAGATGTCGCTGTCCGGGTGCCTTCCGGCGGTGGTCAGGTTACCGTCCAGCCGGAACCTGCTGCCCGCGTTGGCGCCGCGCATGACCAGCAGCAGCGCGCTCCCGTCCGGCAGGGCGCCGAACGACGCCGAGTCCGGGAACAGGTCGTCGCCCAAATCGGGGTCGTCCGGCCGGTTCAGCGACAGCGTCGACGTGGTCTCGCCGGGGCGGGCGCCGCCCGCTCCCGGGGTGACGGCCGGCATCGCGGCGGTACCGGCCAGCTGGGCGCCGCAGTTCGAGCAGAACCGGGCGCCTTCGGGATTCGGCCGACCGCACCGGGCACAGTACACGCGTGGCATCGCTCCGCTCGGCCTCCCCTCGCTGAGCTCATCCGCTTCCGGCGATGCAGCCCAAGGTACCCGCGCGGGGGCTCGGCGGTCTATGAGCCACGCGAACAGCCCGCGCCGACCACGCCGGGTCCCTTCTTCGCGACGCTTCCGCCACACCGCAGTCTCACCTCCGCCATGCGCCAGCCATGCACCCGCCGCCTGGTATGGGCCATGACCGCCGGGCGAAACCCTCGCACCGCAATGGGCGCGATTCTCTCATATTTGCGAATTTCGCGTGGTGCGAGCCTTTCGCATCCCGCGTGAGGGAACAGCTTACCCGGACGCGACACCTGGATTCGGACCTCGGCGTCCGGGCGCTAGCGGCCGGCCCGCTCCACCACGCCGGCCCACTCGTCCAGCAGCAGATGCGCATTATCCGCGTCGTTGCCTTCTGCCCACAGGTGGGTGACGGCCTCGGCCGGGTCAGGCAGCACGAGGACCCAGCCGCGATCCGGCTCGACCACGCGGACCCCGTCGGTCGTGTCGATCTGGTTGGTGCCCGCGGCCTCCAGCACGGTGCGCATCACGCTGCCCTTGGCCGCCCAGGGCGTCGGGATGGACCGCTTGAACAGGTGCGCGACGGGGATCCTGGCGTCGATCTGGCTGAGCGTCAGCCTGGTCCGTGCGACCAGGCCGAGCAGGAGGACGAAGGCGGCGATGCCGTCCACGGTCCGGCTGCACTCGGGGACCACGAACCCGCCGCGCCCGTCGGCCGCGAAGATCACGTCCTGCTCGGCGGCCGCCGCGGTAAGCGCGTCCATCGACGTCGGCGTCCAGGTCACCTGGACGCCGTGGAAGCGGCACACCTGCTCGGCCACCCTGGTGGTGGTCACCGGCAGGGCTACCCGGCCGGACTTGCGCTCGGCCGCGACCAGGTCGAGCACGGCCAGCAGCGCCCGGTCCTCGCTGACCAGCTCACCCTTCTCGTCCACGAGCTGTATCCGCTCCCCCACCGGGTCGAACCTGACGCCGAACGCGGCCCGGGACGACGACACCACTTCGGCCAGGCGCTGCAGGCCCGCCCGCTGCCGCGCGACGGTCTCGGTCGGCGACACCTCGTCCAGCCAGCTGTTCAGCGTGAGTACGTCCACACCGATGGTGCCGAGCAGGATCGGCAGGATCAGCGACGCGGTGCCGCCCGCGCAGTCTCCGACCACCTTCAGGTTGGCCTCGCGCACGCCGCTCATGTCGATGCAGCTGAGCAATTCGTGGGTGTACGACTCGACCACCCGGGGCGAATAGCTGAGCTCGGCGATCTCGCCCGGGAAGGCCCGCCGGAACTCCTGCCGGGAGAACACGCGCTCCAGTTTGCGCTGGTCCGCCTGGGACAGCTCGGCGCCGTGGTCGTCCAGGAAGATGATGTCGACCGACTGCGGGTCGCCGGGCGTGGTGCGCAGCGCGATCCCGCCGCTGTAGTTGTCCCTGGCCGTCTCGAACCTGGCGACGGGCAGCGGCTGCGCCTCCAGGTCCACCACGTTGATCGCGCTGGCGTTGAGCGCGCCCTGTACGGCCCGCTTCAGCGTGCGCGCAGCCCGGGACGCGTCCCGTGACGTGGTGACCGTCGAGCCCTTGCGCAGCATGGTGGCGTAGGCGCTGGCCAGGCGGACGGCCAGCTCGGGGGTGACCTCCACGTTGATGAGCCCGGACACGCCGCGCGGGCCGAACAGGGTGCGCTGTCCCCGGGACTCCCAGATCACGCTGGTGTTCACGACGGCGCCCGCCTCGATCGTCTTGAACGGGTAGACCTTCACCCCGGCGGACAGGTACGCCTCGGGCTCGATCACGCACTCGTCCCCGACGATCGCGCCCTCTTCGATCCTGGCTAGCCGCATGACGTCGGTGTTCTTGCCGATCACGCTGCCGCGCAGGGTGACGCCCTGGCCGACGTAGACGTTGTTGTGCACCACCGCGCGGTGCAGGAACGCGCCCTCCTTGATCACGACGTTGTTGCCGATCACGGTGTACTCGCGCAGGTGCGCGCCAGCCTCGATCTTGGCGTAGTCCCCGATGCACAACGGGCCGGTGAGCACCGCATCCGTGTCGACCTCGGCGCCTTCGGCGACCCAGATCCCGGGCGAGACCTCGAACCCGGCGATATCGCTGTGCACCCGGCGGGCCAGCACGTCCGCCTGCGCCTTCAGGTAACTCTCGTGGGTGCCCACGTCCTCCCAGTAGCCGTCCGAGACGTAGCCGAACAGCGGGGCGCCGCGCTTGAGCAGTTCGGGGAAGACGTCGGCGGACCAGTCGACCATCTCGCCGGGCGGGACCTCCGCCAGCACCTCGGGCTCCATCACGTACAGCCCGGTGTTGACCGTGTCGGAGAACACCTGGCCCCAGGTCGGCTTCTCCAGGAACCGCTGGATCTGCCCGTCGTCGTCGGTGATCACGATGCCGAACTCGAGCGGGTTAGGCACCCGGGCCAGGCCGACGGTGAGCAGCGCACCCTTCTGCTTGTGGAAGTCGACCATCGCGGTCAGGTCCATGTCGGTGAGCGCATCGCCGGAGATGACCAGGAAGGGCTCGTCGCGCAGGGCGTCTTCGGCGTTCCTGACGCTGCCGGCGGTGCCGAGCGGCATCTCCTCGGTGGCGTACTGCAGGCTCATCCCGAATTCCTCGCCGTCGCCGAAGTAATTCCGGACGAGCGCGGCGAGGAACTGGACGGTGACGATGGTCTCATCGAACCCGTGCCGCTTGAGCAGCCGCAGCACGTGCTCCATGATCGGCCTGTTGGCCACCGGAAGCATGGGCTTGGGCTGGTTCGCGGTCATCGGACGCAGCCGTGTCCCTTCCCCTCCTGCCATGACGACGGCCTTCACAGGTTCTGCTGCTCCTTTCCGATCGCACTGCCCACATTACGGGACCAGCGCGGGGACATCACGGGCGAGGATCGGCGCTCACGAGCGCGCCCGGGCGCTGGTCAGGCTTCTCACCTGCGCGAGGTACAGCATCGCGGCCCACCAGTACAGGAAGGTGCCCCAGATCGCGAAGGCCCAGCCGATGACCCGGGCCAGCGTCCCGGCCCAGCCGGGATGATCGCCCAGGAACAGCAGCGGGAAGGCGTACAGCAGGCACAAGGTGGCGGCCTTGCCGACCAGGCTCACGTGCAGGGTGCCGAAGCCGACCCGGCGCTTCAGCACGGCCAGCGCCACGCCGACCACCAGTTCGCGCAGCGCGAGGACCGCGACCAGCCACCAGGGGATGATCTCGCGCACCGCGAGCGCGATGATCGTCGCCGCGATGTACAGCCGGTCCGCGGCCGGGTCGAGCACCTCGCCGAGCCGGCTGCCCTGGTTGAGCGCGCGGGCGATCTTGCCGTCCAGCCAGTCAGACACGCCCGCGAGGATGAGCAGGGCGACGGCCCAGTAATCCGCGGTAGGCGTCCGCGGCCCGAGCACCAGCCACAAGAAGACCGGCACCCCGGCCAGCCGGGCGGCGCTGATCGCATTCGGGATGGTCCAGATGCGGTCCACGGACCCAGTATCCTCAGGTAAGTGACGATGGCGGATACGGGGGCGCCTCCGCGTGCCCTCAGGAATGGCTCCGCGCGCCCGTCCGTTTCCTCCTCGCCGAAGGTGCTGGCCGAAGCGGGTAAGCGGCGGGCGTTCGCGGTGATCAGTCACCCGGACGCGGGCAAGTCGACTCTGACCGAGGCCTTGGCCCTGCACGCGTCGGCGATCACCCGGGCGGGCGCGGTGCACGGCAAGGCCGGACGCCGCGGGGTGACTTCGGACTGGATGGCGATGGAACGCGCCCGCGGCATCTCGGTCACGTCCGCGGCGCTTCGCTTCGACTACCGGGATACCGTGCTGAACCTGCTGGATACTCCGGGTCACGCCGATTTCTCCGAGGACACCTACCGGGTCCTGTCCGCCGTAGACTGCGCGGTCATGCTGCTCGACTCGGCCAAGGGCCTGGAGCCGCAGACGCTGAAGCTGTTCGACGTATGCCGGAGCAGGGCCGTCCCGGTGATCACGTTCGTGAACAAGTGGGACCGCCCGGGCCGGGAGCCGCTGGAACTGCTCGACGAGATCGAGCAGCGGATCGGGCTCCGCCCGGACCCGCTGAACTGGCCGGCGGGGGCGGCCGGTGACTTCCGCGGGCTCATCGAGCGCGCCACCGGCGAGTACACCGTCTTCGCCAGGACCCCGGGCGGCGCCGGGCGCGCCGCGGAAACCAGGCTGGATGCCCGCGCCGCCGCGGCGCGTGACGGCCAGGCCTACGCGACGGCGCTGGAGGAACTCGCGCTGCTCGACGAGATCTACGGCGATCCCGGGGCTCTGGGCGGCTCTGGGGCCGCCGTGGACCTGCCGTCCTTCCTGGCCGGGGTATCGAGCCCGGTGCTGTTCGGGGCCGCGCTGCCGAACTTCGGCGTGCGCCGGCTGCTGGACGCCGTGACGTCGCTGGCCCCGCCGCCCGCGGCGCGAAAGGACATCGACGGGTTGCCGCGCCCGCTCGAGGCCCCGTTCTCCGGCCTGGTGTTCAAGGTGCAGGCCAACATGGATCCGGCGCACCGGGACCGGGTGGCGTTCGTGCGGGTGTGCTCGGGACGGTTCGAGCGCGGCATGGTTCTGACCCACGCCGCGACCGGGCGTCCGTTCGCCACCAAGTACGCGCAGGCGATGTTCGGCCAGGACCGCGCGACCCTCGACGTCGCCTATCCAGGCGACGTGATCGGCCTGGTCAATGCCGCCGCGCTGCGCCCGGGCGACACGCTGTACGCGGGCGACGCCCCGGTTGAGTTCCCGCCCATTCCCAGCTTCGCGCCCGAGCACTTCGCCGTGGTACGCGGGAAGGAAGCGGGCAAGCAGAAGCAGTTCCGGCGCGGGATCGAGCAGCTCGACACCGAGGGTGTCGTCCAGGTCCTGTCCTCCGACCTGCGGGGAGACCAGGCCCCGGTGCTGGCCGCGGTCGGACCGCTCCAGTTCGACGTGGTGCGGGACCGGCTCCAGCACGAGTTCGGCGCCTACGCCGAGCTTGACCATCTCGATTACACGCTGGCCAGGCGCACCGACGCCGACGGCGCCCGCGCGCTGGCCGGCCAGCGCGGCACCGAGGTGCTGACCCGCCGCCGTGACGGTGCCTTGCTCGCGCTGTTCAGCGACAAGTGGCGACTGGGCCAGCTGCGGCGCGAGCACCCCGGGATCCTGCTCAAGCCCCTCATCGCCGACGGCTAGGAGCGCGGCGCCTCAGCCCATCCTGGCCCCGTCGATCTGGTCGAAGTCGCCGACGCCGTTGCTGATCCCGCCGCCGCCCGACCACTGCCACATGAGGGCGTACTTGCTGGAGCTGGTCTGGCCGCCGAAGAACTGCGCGCACCCGCCGGACTTCAGGCACCAGCCACGGGGCGCGGCCGACAGGCTCGAGGTCTCCGGCAGGTAGGTCCACTCATAGCTGTCCTGGATGGAGGCGTAGGTCCCGGTCCCGAAGATCGAAGTCCAGGTGCTCGCGGCGGAGTAGACGCCGACCTTATAGGACGAGTGGGCGGTGATGTAGGCCGCGAACCCGTTGAAGTCGGCACGGTCGACGCTGGTCGGGACGAAGCTCTGCTTCACCTTGCCGCTGCACGCCGAGGTATACACCGAGCTCCAGCCGTTGTCGGGAGCAGGCGTGTAATCGGGCGCGTTCCCGGGGATTTCGACGTCCATGAAGACGACGCGATAGGTCACGTGAACGTGCCCGATGTCGTACAGGGTCCGGGCCGCCTGCTGCTCCCCCCACACGTACGCCTCGGTCGTCGTGCCGTTGTAGTGCGGGTCCACCCCCGGTCCGCCCATGAACCAGTAGACCCCGGTGCCGATGCCCTTGTGGTACACGGTGTAGTTGGTGTTCGCCTGCGCGCTGTTGGTGGCCGACCAGACGACGATCTTGTGGCACCCGGCCAGGTTGGCCCAGTTACCGGTCATCCCGATGTACCCGCCGTAGGCGCCGCCGAGGTACGGCATGCGGTACGGCGCCTGGCCGGGAACGGTGACCGTCGCGCTGTCCGTGCCCGACCAGAACCCGGGCGGGCCATCGCCAGCCGGCGCTGCCGCCGCCGCGGTGGCGGCAGCGCCGCTCGCCAGCACCAGGGCCAGGCAGGCCGCCACGGCCAGCCATGCTCGTTTCATGTTGCCTCCACCACGCGAATCTTCTGCAGCGAACTCACCGCCATGCCACTCGCGCCCGGCTCGCGACGCGAACAGGCCATGGGCCCTCTGCGCAGGGTCGTACGTCACGGCCGTTTCGTCTCATGCCTCCGTCGGGTGGCCTGTTCGCCAGGATCGCTAACTTCTTTGACGGTCCGGCTCCGCCGATGGTTGGGCGCCATCCGGTTGTAGGCCTGACCGGTACCGTCCCCATGGCCGCGACCTCCCGGACCGCCGCGTGCTAGGTGCGGCGAGGTGCCGGCAGGCCGATGAAGGGCACGGCCTCGGGGTCGTGCAGGATGGCGGCGCCCAGCTTGTTGACCCGCACGGCGGCCAGGCCGTCGTACCGGGACAGGTAGGCGAGCTGGTCGGCGCCCCACAGGGCACGGTAGTCATCGCGCGCGCCGCGGGGGTCGGCGTAGGCCACGTCGATAAGGCCGAGGGTCGCCGCGTACTCGAAGAGCACGCACAGCGCGTACCTGCCCTCGACGATGTCCCAGGCGGCCGGGCCGGAGTGACCGAGGGATCCGTAGTAGGAGTCGGCGATGTACAGCCGCCAGAGCGCCAGCAGGCTCCTGACCGCCACGAGCGGCGGCTGCTGGTGGTGCAGGATATCGAGCAGTTCGCCGACGCTGGTCCAAGCGCCGGGCTCGATCGTGGCGAGTCCGGCGGTCACCGCGGCGCGGCGCGTGACCGCAGCGGTCAAGGTGGCGGACCTTCGCTGTCCCTTGATGGCCCCGACGCGGGACAGCTCGTCGTACGACACGATCCTCAGCCACCTGGCCCACAATTGGCTGAGCGCCTGATAGGACGGCCTGGCCAGGACCGCGTGGCCGTGCGCGGTCAGTTCGAGCCGGGTGCCGGCCCGGCCCTCGCGCGGGGACCCGGGAGAGTCGTCTGGACAGGCTGGTACGGCCAGGCCCCCGGCCTGGATGAGCAGCGGCCACGCGAACGCCGCGATCGGCTCGCCGGCGTCGTAGTAATCGCCGGCGACCAGGGCGTCCTCGACCAGCTTGACGGTGGCGGCGGACGGCTGCCTGGTGGCGGCGCACCGTAGCTGTCCGTCCGCGGCCAGCTCGAGGACGGCGACGAGGTTAGACAGCGCGTCCGGCGCGGTGCAGCGGATCAAGAGCGGATCCGCGGCGACGTGCTCCGCGCGTTCGTAAATGACGCTGACCGTGCCCTCGGCCACGAGAAAACCCTAGCGGCTGGCCGGGCGGCAGGGTACTAGCCGCGCCGTCGGACCGGTACTGACCTCGGAAATGATCCGGATCTGCCGTACCGGACAGCTGGTCCTGGCCGGTTCGGTTCGCCATTATGGTCTGGTGGCGATGGCAGGACCGGCATTGAGCGGCGACGAGCCGGCGGGGGTCGCCTTTCCCGTCTCGGCGGACGGCCGCCGGAGCACCTCGGCGCTGGGCCGCGATGTGGTCGCGGACGCGCTGACCGAGGTCGACCCGGCCGGGGCGCTCGCTGCGGGGCGGGAAACGAACTGGCGCTCGGGCTACATGACGCATTTCCGCAGGCTGATCGAGGCGGGGCTGGCCTCTCGGCAAGCCGCGGTGTCGGTGGCCCGCGACGGGCTGCGGTCGCTGCACGGGCGGATGCGCGTCGTCGGCCCGGGCGGTGAGGAGACCGGCCTTGACGCTCTGGCCTCGGCGCCCGCGCGGACCGTGCCGGAAACGGTCACGGTGACAGGCGCGGGAGTGGCGGAACGTGAGCTGTCGGTGCCCTACCGCGGTGAGCGGCTGCGCGGCGCCGACCTGCTGCGCAGGCTGGAAACGTGGACCGCCGAGGGCGTCATCGAGCCGTCCTGCGCGGAGGCCGTCCGGGCGGTCGCGGCGCACCCCGATTGGCTGGCCGCGCCCGGCCGGACGGTCGTGGTCCTCGGGGCGGGCGCCGAAGTGGGCCCGCTGCCCGTGCTGCTGAACTGGGGCGCCCGGGTGATCGGGGTCGACCTGCCCCATGCCCCCGTCTGGGAGCGGGTCCTGCAGACAGCGCGCCGCAGCGGGGGGACGCTGCTGGTCCCGGTAGCCGGCCAGCGTCGCCCGGAGGATCGGGTCGAGGATCTCGCGCAGCGCGCCGGCCTGGACCTGACCAGCGACGTCCCCGCCGTCGCGGACTGGCTCGCCGCGGCCGACGGCCCGCTGGTCCTGGGCAACTACGTCTACGCCGACGGCGCGGCCAACGTCCGGGTCTCCAGCGCCGTCGACGCGCTGACGGTGCGGCTGCAGGCCAGGCGCCCCGACGTGGCGCTCGCGTTCCTCGCCACGCCGACCGACGTGTTCGCCGTCCCGTCGGACGCGGTCGCCCAGGCGGCCAGCGCCTACGCGGCCAGGTCCCGGCAGGCGAAGATCGGCCGGTGGCCGCTGCAGGCTCTATCCGGCGGGCGGCTGCTCCGCCGGGCCTATCCGCCCGGCGCTGACCCGGGCATCTGCGACAGCCTGATACCGCAGCAGGGACCCAACTACGCGCTGGCCAAGCGCTTGCAGCGCTGGCGGGCCACGGTCGCCAGGGACGGCGGCGCGACGGTGTCGATGAACGTCGCCCCGCCGACGCGAACCCGGTCGGTGCTGAAGAACCGGCTGCTGGCCGCGGGATACGCCGGCGCGCACCGGTTCGGCGTGCAGGTCTTCGAACCCGCCACGACCAAGACGCTCATGGCAGCGTTGCTCGTTTACGACCTGCAGACCGGCGGCGGACCCGCCCAGGCGCACCCCTGGCAGGACGAGGCACGCTCGGCGGCGCACGGCGGGCTGTGGCGCGGCGCCTACACCCCGCGCAGCGCGCTCAGCCTCGCGATGCTGCTCGGGTACACCGCGGCCAGGAACGGGCCTACCTGACCGCGCCCGCCAGCGCTTCGGACAGGTCGGCCAGGCCGATCGGGCCGAGGCTCAGCGCGGCGGTATGCCAGCGTCTCAGGTCGAATCCCGGCCGCCGCTTGGCCTCTTCCCGAGCCGCCAGCCAAGCGCGTTCCCCCAGCTTGTACGAGATGGCCTGGGCTGGCCAGCCGAAGTAGCGGACCACCTCGGCGTGAACCCGGTGCGGCTCGCGGCGGCCTAGCTTGCTCAGCAGCTCGCAGGCCCTCCCGAAGGTCCACCGTGACCCGTCCGGCAGCGGCAGGTCCAGGTGGACGCCGATGTCGATCACCACCCGCATGGCGCGCACCGCCGATCCGCCCAGCATGCCCAGGCGCGTACCCGGCTCGGTGAACCAGCCGAGCTCATCGGCGAAGCGCTCGGCGTACAGGGCCCAGCCCTCGCCGTGCCCGCTGACGAAGTTGGATTTCGCGAACCGTGACAGCCTGTCCCCGGCGGTCATGGCCGCGCCCGCCTGCAGGTGGTGGCCGGGTACCCCCTCGTGGAAGACGATGGAGAGCTCGGACCAGGTGTGGAATCGGTCCGTGCCGACCCGTCCGCCGAGCGGCCACCAGGTACGTCCGGGCCTGGTCAGGTCTTCGCTGGGCGGCGTGTAATAGGCGGCGCCGGATGTCGAGCCGCGGGCGAGCACGACCTCGATCCTGCGCAGCGGTTCGGGGATGTCGAAGTGCACGCCGTCCAGCTGCTCGATGGCTCGGTCGTGACGTTCCTGCAGCCAGGCCAGGTACGCGTCCTCGCCGACCACGTAACCGGATTCATTGAGGATGGCGGTCGCCTCCGCCGCGCTCGCGCCGGGACTGATCTTGTCGGCTTCGACCGTCATCTCGGCTTCGATCCGGGCGAGTTCGGCCCAGCCCCACTCGTAGGCCTCTGCGAAATCGATGTCCGCGCCCAGGCTGAGCCGGGCGGCTACCGCGTACCGTTCGGCGCCGACGCCGTCCACTTCGGTCGCCCGGGGCGCGTAGTCCTCGCGGAGGTAGCGCGCTACCCCCGCGTACCCCTGGTAGGCCCGGGCAGCGGCCGCCGC
>JASHVM010000534.1:0-2980 GCA_030044595.1 Streptosporangiaceae bacterium | reverse complement strand
AGGCGATCGCCATCCACAGGCCCTCGAAGACCAGCCAGATGATGTTGAGCAGTGCCCTGATCGTTGTCGGCCCCCTGTCCTAACGTTCAAGTGACAGAGATTCCCAATAATCCGAGCGCCTATCAGGCACGGCTCGCACGGTGACCGGGCCGAGGCGCGCGGGAGCGACACGGTGACCGGGCCGAGGCGCGCGGGAGCGACACGGTGACCGGGCCGAGGCGCGCGGGAGCGACACGGTGACCGGGCCGAGGCGCCGGAGCGACACGGTGACCGGGCCGAGGCAGGCCCCCAGTGTCGAGCGAATCGGGCTCGCTGAGAGGCGGTCTAACTGCGGAGAGAGCCGCTCATCTGCACACATGCGACACGCACTTGCGTCACGCAAGAACCGCTTGCAGTTCGCAGGTATTTATCCGACAATCAACAGTTGACGAACGACGTTTCAGTTTTTGAATTCCCACAGCGCCGACTAGGGAGCTCCGCCCAAAGGGCCGCGTAGATGGCAACACCTATCGCGGCACCGCAACCCGCAGGCGGTGGAGTCCGCTGAAGGAACGAAGGATGGGACGACGGCGAATAGCGGATCTGCTCGAATCGGGCGTCATCGACTTAAGGCCCTATAGGCCACGGCACGCGGCGCCGCCAAGACTGGTGCGCCTGCTGCTCTCGACGTGGGTCGGACGGGTTCTCCTCCCGCCGGCACCGATGCCGACTCGGATGACTTCTGCCTGGGCGCCCTGCGGCGGCCAGGGGATGACAGCCAGGCAGTTCACTCCGAGCAGGTGATTGGCGCCCATCCGTGCGTGGCGGCTGCCTGTACCGGCCCACGGCATTGCTCGAAGGGCGCTAACAACATCGTGGCCGGCCGAATAGCCCGCTCGGGGTGATGCCGGCTTCTGCCGCTCCGGGAATGCTCGTGCGAGCAGGCAAAACTGGGCTGCTGCGGTCTCGGAGGAGTACGAGGAGCAGTTCCCGTTCACCGCCGAGCCGGTCTGGCGGGTTGGGGTCAACGCGGACGACAGCAGCACCTCGACATGCAGCGCAAGGCGGCCGCAATGTTGGCGACGGGATACGCCAGATGAGGCGTCGGCCACGGCGTCAGCCGGAGCCGCGAGCGCCGCGACGCGAATGGCAGCGGCAGGCCGGGCTCGGGCGGAACCTGGGGGAGGCAGGGAATAGCGGCCAGGGCGCTAGTAGCCCTGCACCGAGTCGGCCGGGCCCATCACGGGGAGGTCTGCCGCTGCTTTTCGGGTCGCTGCATCAATGCGAGTGTTCGCGCCGGTCGCCCAGACCGCGGCGGCTGCCGGTTAAACCCTTAAGGGCGGGAACGGGCTCGGTCCTGAGGGACCCCGGCGCCACGGGCTAGGGACGCCGGGGTGGCTCGAAAGCGCCGCTCAGCTTCGCGGCGGGTACATCAAGGCCAGCACTTCGCCGACCGGGCGCTGCCGACAGGCGGGGCAGATGTCTACGTTTGCCTG
The DNA here is from genome assembly GCA_030044595.1 of Streptosporangiaceae bacterium. Taxonomy (GTDB): domain Bacteria; phylum Actinomycetota; class Actinomycetes; order Streptosporangiales; family Streptosporangiaceae; genus Palsa-504. Next base: position 1,505 of record JASHVM010000534.1, on the reverse strand, counting down.
GCCGGGGTTGTCGTTCTGTCGCACGAGCGAGGATGCCATCATCTTGGCGGCGGTGATCTTGTTGTCGCTTCGGTACAGCGTGACCGCCTCCTGCGGGCTCATTTCCCGGCCGCACAGGTCACATAGCAGGTGCTCGGTCGTCTCGATCTTGGTAACCATCGTTCGCCCCCGCGGTTGGCTATCGGGCCGCGGGCCACGCCCCCGCTGGCACACCGCCCAGCAACTACTACAAGACGGCCATACCCGCGCTTGGGGCCTGTACACCGCTTTCCGGCCGGATCAACCGGGGCGACGTAGCGCGCGGGTCACGACAGGCCGGTTATTGCCTTCCCGAGCTGGGACGTGCCGATCACCAGAAGCACGACAGCTATCACCGCGGCATTGTTGGTCGTCAGCCAGGACCGCCAAGACTGCAGCGTGACCCTGGCCTTAGCCGAGCTGACCAGGTAGTAGGCGACGGGCCCGCCGATCGTGATGCTGGCCAGTGCCACGAAGATCGCGACGGCGACGACCTCGCCGGCCGCGGACAGCGCGGCTGCGCCGATGGCAAGGCCCGCGGAGACCGACAGCAACAGGTTCTTCGGATTGGCCGCGGACATGACCAAGCCGAGGCCCGCGGCCCAGGCCGGGCCGACCCGCTCGAGCGCGGCCATCCACTTGGGCGGTGAGCCGTTGGCGCCACGCTTCCGCCACTGCATGACGGCGAGGGCCACGAACGCGATGCCCAGGATCAACTGGGCAACCGCGGCCCCGGTCGAGCCCGAACTGGCCTTGCCTTCCGAGCTCTCACTCGTCACGACCAGCGCCACAAGCGTCACCAGCGTGATGCCGGCGATCCAGCCGAGGGCGAAGGCGAGTCCGGCGGCGGCGTCCCGATGCGACATCAGCATCAGGATGACCGCGATGATCGGGATCGGGCTTACGGCAACTCCGACCCCAAACGGCAGAAGCTGCCCGACTGCGCTGGCCACGTTAGGCGGGTCGTCCCCCCGAAGATCTTCTCGCCCGCTCATACCCGCGATCGCAACGACGCAACACCACCGCGCGGGGACGAGCAGCGGTTTCGCCAGCCTGGCGGATCACCCGAGCCGGGTGAGGCCGCGATCGCGGCGGTGGGGAACGCTGCGAGGCATGAGCGCCGCTGCCAGGAGACATCGACCCTGATGCTCGGGCAGATAGCCGGGTTCGCCATCCTGGCGGCGCTCTCGCCGACGGCGCTGCTGGCATCGGCGGTCTTCCTTGGTGCGGCCAACCCGCGCATGACGGTGCTGATCTACCTGTCAGGCGCCATCGTGATGACGGCCATCGTTGCGGCGATCTTGTTCGTCGTGCTGCATTCCGGGCACCTGTACAAGCCGCACGAACACCAGGCCAGGTACGGGCTGCGGCTCGGCTTGGGCCTGGTCATCCTGGCCTTCGGCGTCTACCTGTGGCGGCGCGGCCCCCGCCGCAAGGACCCGGCCAAGCAGAATCAGGGCCTAATCGCGAGAATGATCGCCCACCCG
>JASHVM010000533.1:0-8981 GCA_030044595.1 Streptosporangiaceae bacterium | reverse complement strand
GCCGCTGAGGCTGTGGCCAGGGCCAGGCAACGTCCGGGGGAGATTCCAGCCCTGTGGGCGCGGATCATCACCAGCGGCGCCCTGGCGGCGCCGCTGGGCTGGGTGGCAGACCGCGTCACCAGGGCGGGGGCGGTGCCGATCGCTACGGCAGCGGGCGCGGCCTCCGGAGCACTCGGGCTCCGGCCGCAGAAGGTCCTGCTCGGGCCGGTGGCGGGAGCCGCGGTGGGACTGGGGCTGGAGGGACTGACGGGGAGAACGGGGCGGGTCCCGGGGTCGGTCGCCGCAGCCGGGGCAGTGGTCGGCTACCGGACGGCCGCGGCGCTGCTGTTCCGCGATCCGCAGCTGAGCCTGCTCGCCGAGCGGGTGCGCCCCGAGGACGTCCCGTTTGTGGTGCCGCTGGCCAGCCAGACACGGTACGTCGGCACCGGCTACGTCAGATCGCTGGCACAGGTCCTGGGCGGCACGTACACGCCCGACGTAGAGGACATCGGCATCGTGGCGTCGCTGGACGAGCTCGCCGGGCCGTCGTTCGACCCGGCGAGCACCGATCCGCTGGTCCGCGAGTTCTACGAGCACACCACCAGGTTCGCCCTCGACATCGTGCCGGAATGGCGGCTGTGGGTCCGTCCCGGCTACCTGCTCTACCGGACGCTGCTGGCCAGGCCGCTGGGGCAGGCCAGCGTCCCGATGAGCCAGCGGGAGGCGCAACACGGGGTGCGCAGCCGGATCGACACCATCACCGGCCTGGAGGATGGCCATCGGGCGGGCCGCGCGGCGGGAGCCGGCGTCCCGGCGTCCGGCGAGGCGGTGGCCGTGCGCGGCTGGATCCGCTCGTTCGCCGATACAGACGAACCGATTTACGTCGGCATCTACACCACCTACCGGCACGAAGGCCGGGGCTACGTCAGCGTCGGTTTCCCGTTGCCGCAGGCGAGCTTCACCGCCACGCTCGTGCCGAGCGCCCGGCCCGGCGGCGGTCTCGTCCTGGACAGTCGCAGCGAGCTTGACCAGCCGGGTCACTACCTGACCTACATCGACCCGCAGGGCGCCGAGCTCACCACCGCGGCGGTGCGGGGATTCGCCGAACGGCTGGACGTCTACGTGGCCGGCGGCGAACTGCGGGCCGAGCACGCGTTCTGGGTGTTCGGGTTCCCGTTCCTGGTCCTCCACTACCGGATGCATCGCAAGCCACCCCGCGGAGGCGGTGACGAGCCACCGCGCAAAGCGCAGACGAACTCCGGCGGTTAGTTCTGCTAGTTCTGCAGCGGCATCAGCTCGCGGACAAAGCCGTCCGCGAACGAGCCGAACGAGGTCGGTGCGGCCGGGCGCACCACGAACTTGCTCAGCCCGGCCTCGACGTACTGCTCGATCATCCGCCGCGCGCCGTCCCACCCGGCCGCGACCAGCGTGGCCGGGTCGGCGTCCGGCCGGCGATGATGGATCGAGGCCCGTAGCGCGGCCGGGATGCCGTCCAGCGCCACCGGCAGGCTGAGGCCGAAGTGATCGAGCTCGACTTCCCGGCCGGCTTCGGCGGCGGCGTCTTTGATCACCTCGACCCCGGCGGCGGCCTCCGCAGGGGTCAGCAGGGAGCCGAGCCACCCATCGGCGAGCCGTCCCACCCGGCGGAGCCCCGCGGGCGCCGAACCGCCCAGCCAGATGTCGAGGGGCTTGGCCGGGAGGGTGCCGACGGTGGCCTCGGACACCGTGAAGAACGTCCCGTCGAACGACACCTTCTCCGAGGTGAGCAGCAGTCGCAGCAGCACCAGCGACTCATCGAACACGGCGGCCCGCTGCCTGTCCGGCACCGGGAACAGCGCGCGTTCGGCGGGCTGGGCCGGCAGCAATCCGAACACCGGCAGCACCCGCCCCGGTGCCAGCCCGGCCAGCGAGGCCAGCTGCTTGGCCACCAGCACGGGATGCCGACCGGGCAGCACCGAGATCCCGGTGCCCGCCTTCAGCCGCTGGGTCCGTGACAGCGCGAACGCCAGGCCGGTGAACGGCTCCACGAGCGGGGAGTACACCATTTCAGGCAGCCACAGCGAATCCACACCGGCTTGTTCGAGCAGATCGACGGCCGCTGCGAACTGGTCAGGGGTTCCGGCCGGCCCCAGGGATACTCCGATCCGAACCTTCATGACCCCATCCGATCACACGCGCAAACCAGGCGGCAGGGTCGGCCGCCCACCGCTAGGCGGGTGATCAGAAGGGTCATCACAGCCGCTCGGCCGGCGGCCCGCCGGGCAGCGGCAGGCTCGCCGGGCCTATGCGCATCCCTTATGAGCAACGCCTGTTTTCCGGCCGGCCGGCCACCAGATTACTGAAACACGTATTACATCTTGCAGGTCAGAGTCTTGCCGGCAGGGTCCGGATCCTGTCAACAGTTACAATCTCCGAACGGCTTATCCCGAACTGGTTGACACCGAAAGTTCACTGTTTTAACGTCCGCGGGTAGGCAGGTCGCGCCCGCCTGACCAGCGCGCGTGCGATAGCAGGAAACCAGGCGTCTCGTGCCCAGGATATTGGCCCCGGCTGAGCCCACACGGTCGCTGCTGCATATTCCCCGCATCGTGGCACCAGCCCATGAGGAGCCGAGAATTGGCAGTAGATAACTCCCGCACGTCCGAGTTGGACCACGCGGCTGGGTCCAGTGGCCCGGCGGCGCTCGATCCCCAGCACGTCGGCGACATCGTCGGCGCGCTCGGTACGCTGAAGCGAAGCGAGACGGGCAACACCAAGTCGTGGCGGCGCAAGCTCAGATTGCTGCTGGTCATCGCGGGTCCCGGCCTGATCGTCATGGGCGGCGGGAACGACGCGGGCGGTGTCTCCGTCTACGCCCAGATGGGCCAGGACTACGGCATGAGACTGCTGTGGACCCTGATCCTGCTCTTCCCGGTCCTTTTCTTCTGCCAGGAAATGGTGGTACGCCTGGGAGCGGTGTCAGGCGTGGGCCACGGCAAGCTTATCTACGCCAGGTTCGGGAAATTCTGGGGAACCTTCTCAGTCGCCGACCTGTTCATTATCAACGCGGTCACCATCGTGGTGGAATTCATCGGAGTCAAGCAGGCGCTCTCGTTCTTCGGACTGTCCAATTTCTGGTCCGTGTCCCTTTCCGCGATATTGCTATTCGCGGTCATGGCGGGCGGGACCTACCGGTACTGGGAGCGGTTCCTGATCTTCCTCGTGATCGCGAACCTGGTGACGTTCCCGATGGCCTACTTCTCCCATTCCAGCGCCTCCACGACCTTCGCGGGCGTGGTTCCCAGCATGCCCGGCGGCCTGAACGCGACCCTGCTGCTGCTGATCGTCGCCGTGGTGGGCACCACCATCGAGCCGTGGCAGCTCTTCTTCCAGCAGTCCAACGTGGTGGACAAGCGCATCACGCCGCGCTGGATGAACTACGAGCGCCTGGACACCGGCATAGGCGTGCTCGTCGAGGTGGCCGGCGCCCTGGTGCTGATGGCCGCCTGTGCCTTCGGCCTGGCGCACACCAAGGCGTTCGGAAACTTCAACGACCTGAGCGACACCGCCGCGGCCCTGCAGCACTATGTCGGCCACGGCACCGGTGACCTGCTGGCCATCGCCGCGCTCGACGGGTCGCTGATCGGCGCTAACCTGACGGCGCTGACCACCGCCTACACGCTCGGTGACGTCTACCCGAAGATGCGGCACTCGCTGCACTGGAAGCTGAACCAGGCCCCGTGGTTCTACGGCCTGTACGCGATCTTGGTGGGGCTGTCCGCCGTGGTGACGCTGGCGTGGGGAAACGACCTGAACGTGGTCATCAACGGGGTGGAGGCGCTTAACGGCATCCTGCTGCCATCCGCCTTGGTTTTCCTTATCCTGCTCGCCAACGACAAAGCGATACTCGGGCCGTGGACCAACAGCAGAGCGCACAACTGGATCGGCGGCCTCATCGCCTGGATCGTGCTCACCTTCTCGCTGGCACCGCTCGTCACCACCTTCTGGCCCGTCATCACGCTGAAGCAGTCCATCTGGGGCCTCGCCGTCTGCACGGTCCTCGGGATCGCCGCCGTGGCGCTGCTGGTGCGGCGCAGGCCAGGCCGCGACGAGGCGGCGGCCGATGATCCCGGCAGCAACAGGCGCCCGCCGGGGATGGACGGCGCCCGATGGCGTGCGGAACTCAGGGAACGCCGCATCGCGTGGCGCACCCCGCGCATCGAAACGCTCCAGCGGCCCGTGCTCAGCATGGCACGCCGGATCGGCCTGCTGACGCTGCGCGCGTACATCATCTTCGCGATCATCATCATGGTGATCAAGCTCGTTCAGGTGACCACCGCGCACCACTGAACGAGCTGTGTCCCGCCCGGGAATCTCCCGCCCGGGTAACAGCCAGCCCATCGCCATCGCGCCAGAGATGCCCATCAGCACGATTGCGCCCACAACCTCGCCATGTTCGCCGGCCGCGGTACTCAGCTTTCCGCCCAGCTTCAGTCCGATAATCGACATGACGAAGCTCATGAGCCCGAACAGGGTAACGGCCAAGACGATCGGGTAACGTACGGTTCCGAGTGCGAGGCCCACCGCGAGGTCGTCCAGGCTGAGCGCGGCGCCGCTGACCAGCAGCCGCCACCCGTGCCAGGCCTGCGGGGCGTCGTCGTCGCCGCGCAGTGCCTCGACGAGTCCCCAGACCGCGGTCACGAACAGTATCCCGGCGCCGGCCCAGCGGGCGGCGGATCCCAACGGGCTGGCAAGACCGGTGCCGATGAGCATCCCAGTAGCCGGCATCACCACGTCGCACAAGCCGAAAACCGTGGCCACCTTGATCTCGGTACGCCGGTTTACGCCGCTGACCCCGATGGCGATCGCCGCCCCGAAGTTGTTCAGCCCGAGCGCGACCGCCACGATGAGCAGCGCCACCATAATGAAATCCCTCGTTCGACCAGGACGGCGCGCAGTCCCGGCCGCCTGGCCCGCGACCGGTGCATCGTGACCCTGCGCGGGGCGCCGGGATCGGGTTTCATGCCGGGCGCAGACCTCACCGCATTGCCTCGGCCAGGGTGAACCCGGCCATGACGACCATTGTCAGCGCGGCCAGGCGGGCGATCCACCGCAGCGGCAAGATCCGCAGCAGCCCCCGGCCGCCGGTGATGGCCAGCGCTGCCACCGACCACAGCGCCAGGACGCTGCCAAGGCCCACCGCCACCGGGTCGTGATACCTGGCGGCGAGGTTCACGATTATGATGTCCGACAGGTCACCCAGCTCAGCCAGCGCGATCACCCCGAAAGAGGTCGCCGCCACGACCCAGAACCCGGCAGCGCCAGCCTTCAGCCGGGCCTTGTCGTCACCGTCCCCGTCTGCGCGCAGCACCAGCACGGCACCGGCCAGGAACACCGCGGCCACCGCGATCTGCACGATCTTGTGCGGGAGCAGGCCGAGGATGCTGCCGCAGGTGACCGCCAGCGCCACGTGCGCCGCGAACGCCGCCGCCGCGCCGGCGAAGACCCCGCCCGGCCGGTACCGCGTGCCCAGCACCAGGCTCGCCAGCCCGGAATTGTCCGGCAACTCGGCACCGAAGACCGTCCCGAAGACTATTGCGGCGATGAGCAGGCCTGGCATGTGATCACCTCCCGGTCGGCGCGGCCGGACTGGCTCCGCCACGCTGATAGCCGGAGTCGTAGGGCAGGCTACGCCCGAAGGCAGGCTGCCGCGCGCCCCGGGTGATCCGGTTAGCCGACCGTCACAACTGTTAATGCCCTGTTAGCGTGCGCACAACGTGTTCGCGCGGCGATTGGGGTGGCAATGGACGGTGGCCAGGCCGAGCTGGTCTTCGTGGGCGGGAGGATTCGCACGCCGACCCACCCGTCCGGGTTCGCCCAGGCTCTCGCCGTCCGTGACGGCCTGATCCGGGCCGTGGGCACGGACGATGACATCAGGCCGCTCATCGGCCCGCACACCCGCGTCGCCGACCTGCGCGGACGGCTCGCCCTGCCCGCCTTCGGCGATGCGCACGTGCACGCGGTCAGCGGCGGCCTGGAGAGCCTGCGGTGCAACCTGCTGGGCCTGCGCAGCCGGGCCGACAGCCTGGCTGCGGTCGCCGCCTACAGCTCCGGCCTGCGCCCGGGTGCCTGGGTACTCGGCGCCGGCTGGACCATGACGGCCTTCCCCGGCGGCCTGCCCACCGCGGCGGACCTGGACGCGGTCACCGGCGGCCGACCGGCCTTCCTGCCGAACCGCGATCACCACAGCGCCTGGGTCAACACCGCCGCCCTGGAGACCGCGGGCGTCGACGCGCGCACGCCGGACCCGCTGGACGGCCGGATAGAACGTGACGACGCGGGCCGGCCGACCGGCGCCCTGCACGACGGGGCCATGCGCCTGGTCGCCGACCACATCCCGCCCGCCAGCGCGGCGGACCTGCGGGCGGGCCTGCTCGCGGCCCAAGCTCACCTGCACTCGCTGGGGATAACCAGGTTCCAGGACGCTTGCGTCGGAGCGGCCCCCGAACTCGGCATGCCGGACGTCTTCGACACCTACCGCCAGGCCGCCGCAGACGGCCTGCTCACCTGCCACGTGGTCGGCGCGCAGTGGTGGGACCGTCGTCGCGGCCCGGGTCAGATCGATGACCTGCTGGCGCGCCGTGAACAGGCCGGCGGCGGCCGGTTCCGGGCCACCACGGTCAAGCTCATGCTCGACGGCGTGTGCGAGACGTTCACCGCCGCCATGTCCGCGCCGTACTTCGACCGGCACGGCCATCCCACCAGCCAGCAAGGCGTCCTGTTCATCGAGCCGGAAGCGCTCAACGACGCGACCGGCCGGCTCGCCGCGGAACGCTTCCAGCTCCACTTCCACGCCATCGGCGACCGGGCGGTCAGCGCCGCCCTGGACGCGCTTGAGGCGCTCCCGGCCGCGCAGCGCCAGGCCGCCCGGCATCATCTCGCGCACCTGCAGTTCATCGCCCCCCACGACCTGGGCAGGTTCAAGGCGCTCGGCGTGGTGGCCAATTTCCAGCCGCTCTGGGCGTGCGCGGACGAGCAGATGGAGCAGCTGACCCTGCCCTTCGTCGGTCCCGAACGCGCTGCCTGGCAGTACCAGATAGGCTCGCTCGCCCGCCGGGGCACCCGGATCGCGTTCGGCAGCGACTGGCCGATATCGAGCGCCGATCCGCTGCAGGAGATGCACGTGGCGGTCAACCGGGTCCTGTCGGAGCGCCTGGGCAGGCGAGGTGACCCCGAGCGCGAGAACCCGTTCCTGCCCCAGCAGGCGATCACCGTCGACGAGGCGATCGGCGCCTTCACCGCGGGGGTCGACTGGGTGAACCACGAGGAGCACGCGGCCGGGATGCTGCGGCCCGGCCTGCGGGCCGACGTGGCCGTGCTTGACCAGGACCTGTACGCCGCGCCGCCCGGCGCCATCGGCAGTACCTCCGTCGTCATGACCGTGGCCAGCGGGCAGGTGGTATTCGGCGATCTTTGACCAGGAACCGAACGCCGTCCGGCCCGGACGTGACCGCAGGCGGAAATGGGCCACGACGACCATCCCGCTCGTGACCGGAGAGCGGGAATGTGCTGTGCTAGTGACGTGACCACTGAATCGGCTTCCGAGTACAACGCGCTGCCCGAGGACTGGGCGTCCGATCCCGTCCTCATCGCCGGCCTGAGGGTCGAGGACGACGACGAGCACGACGACCCGGTACTGCTCTGGCCCGACGGCCGGGTGGTCGACACCTGGCGGCAGGACTACCCCTACCCAGAGAAGATGCCGCGGCCCGAGTACGAGTACCTGAAGCGCCCGCTGCAGATTGAGCTCGTCAAGCTGCAAAACTGGGTGAAATCCACTGGGCAGCGCATCGTGATCATCTTCGAGGGCCGCGACGCGGCCGGCAAGGGCGGCACGATCAAGCGGTTCACCGAGCACCTGAACCCCCGCGGCGCGGTGGTCGTGGCGTTGGTCAAACCGACTGAGCGGGAGCGGAGTCAGTGGTACTTCCAGCGGTACGTGCCGCATCTGCCCGGAGCCGGCGAGATCGTGATGTTCGACCGTTCCTGGTACAACCGGGCGGGCGTGGAACGCGTGATGGGGTTCTGCACGGATGAGGAGTACCGGGAGTTCATGCGGGAGGCACCGGAGTTCGAGCGAATGCTGGTGCGCTCCGACCTGGACCTGACCAAGTTCTGGTTCTCCGTGACGCCGGCCGAGCAGCGCACGCGCTTCATCATCCGCCGGATAGACCCGGTACGGCAGTGGAAGCTGAGCCCGATGGACCTCGAGTCGCTGGACAAGTGGGACGCCTACACCGACGCCAAGGAGGCGATGTTCCACTACACCGACACACCGCACGCGCCGTGGACGGTGGTCAAGAGCAACGACAAGAAGCGGGGCAGGCTCGAGGCGATCAAGCACGTGCTGCGCAAGTTCGACTACGAAGGCAGGGACGACGAGGCCATCGGGGAACCGGACAAGCTCCTCATCGGGCCGCCCTCGGTGCTGTCCGAGCACAACCCAGACCTCAAGTTCCCCGATCTGTGAGCCAGGCGCCCGTCGTCCGCAGCACCGAGCACGTCCCGGCCAGCCCGCTAGCCCCGGGAGTCACGGTTTCGGAGCTGCTCGGCGACCGGCACGGCTGCCGCGGACTGCACCAGCGCCTGCTGAGGTTCGCCGGCGGGGCGACGCTCACAGGCACCGCCGGCGGGCGGGGCGAGGCCTGGTACGTGATCAACGGATCCGGTGCACTGGACACCGGAGCGGCGGAGCCCGCCGTGCTCGGGCCGGGCACGGCGGTGTGGATGAGAGATTCTGTGCGCTACCGGTGCCAGGCGCGGCCCGGCCCGGAGCTGACGGTCCTGACCGTCGTCGTGCGCGCTAGATCACCCGGTGACCAAGCCCGGCCCGAAGTCTGCGTCGCTTCCCTACCGGCCTGCGAGCCCGAGCGCACCGGTGACCGGGAATTCCGGGTCCTGCTCAGCGCGGGACTCGCCATCACGCAGTTCGCCGGGCTGATCCCACCCGGGCGAGCCCCCGA
>JASHVM010000532.1:0-6074 GCA_030044595.1 Streptosporangiaceae bacterium | reverse complement strand
GCCATCGACAGGGCTTCCTCCTGGTCGTGGGTGACGAACAAGGTAGTGGTGCCCAGCCGCTGCTGCAGCGTGCGGATCTGCTCGCGCAGCTGCAGGCGGACCTTGGCGTCCAGCGCGGACAGCGGCTCGTCCAGCAGCAGCACCCGCGGTTCGATGGCGAGCGCGCGAGCCAGCGCGACCCGCTGCTGCTGGCCGCCGGACAGCTGGTGCGGGTACTGCCTGGCCTGTTCGGCCAGCCCGACCATATCCAGCAGCTCGCCGGCCCGCTGCCGCCGCTGGGCGGAGCCTATCTTGCGCATCCGCAGCCCGAAGGCCACGTTGTCGGCCGCGTTCATGTTCGGGAACAGGCTGTAGCTCTGGAACACCATGCCCATGTCCCGCTTGGCCGCAGGCACCGGCGACATGTCCTTGCCGTCGACGATGACCGATCCGGTGTCCGCGGTCTCGAAGCCCGCCACGATGCGCAGGGCCGTGGTCTTGCCGCAGCCCGACGGGCCGAGCAGGGCGACCAGCTCGCCCGGCGCGATCTCCAGCGACAGCCCGTCCAGCGCCCGCGTCGCGCCGAACGACCGGCTCAGGTTCTGCAGCAGCACGCTCGTCCCGCCGGTCCGGCGCTGCAGCACGGTGCCGTCCGCCGCCGCGGCGTCCCTGGCTGTGTTCGTCGTCATTCCGCCTCTCCCGTGGTTGGCCTGGTCTCGCGGGGGGCGACGGTGAACAGGGCTACCTGGGCACTGCCGCGCTTACGGGAGCCCCGGTCGCCGACGGTCACGATGATCATCAGCAGGATCCAGGTGACGAACAGCGCGAGCAGCGACGCGGCAACCGACACCGGCCCGCTGTTCTGCTCGAATTGCACGATCCACACCGGGAAGGTCACGAAGAGGGCCAGGCTGGCCATGGTGAACTCGCCGAGCACCAGTGCCACCGTGAGGACGGTGGCGGAGAGCATCGCGGTCCGGATGTTCGGCAGCACGACCCGCCACAGTGTGGTCGGCCAGCCGGCACCGAGCGAATTCGAGGCCTCGACCAGGGTCTTCAGGTCAACGGAGCGCAGGCCCGCGTCGAGTGACCGGTACGCGAACGGCATCGCCAGGATGACGTACACGAGGGCGAGCAGGTACGGCGTGCTCAGCAGCACGCTGGGTGCGACCTTCAGCACGCCGATGATCAGCACGATGGGTGGTATGACGATCGGCAAGATCGTGATGCCCTCCATGCTGCGCCGCACCTGCGGCAGCCGCAGGTGCACGTAGATGGTGGTGGGCACCATGAGCACCAGCGTCAGGATCGTGGTCACCAGGGCCAGGCGCAGCGACAGCCCGATCGCCGGGTAGAACCCGGACTGCTTGAAGATGTCGGGAAAGGCCTTCAGCCCGGCGAAGCGCAGCGCTGCGTACAGCGGGATCAGGAAGTACGCGGCCGCGAGCAGGAAGATCACCCAGCGCCAGACCGGAAAGCTGCGCCTGCGAGACTCTGTTGCCTCGGGGGGACGATCCCCCCCAGGCCCCCCCTGCTTCTGGGGGGATGCCGTCCCCCCGGCCCCCTCCGGCCGGGCTACCGTAGCCATCGCGCCGCCCTTCGCTGCATGAGCACGTAGATCACCATGATGATCGCGATGATGACGACCATGATCACGCCGAGCGCGTAGCCGAGGTTCTCCTGGCCGGCCACGACGTTGCCGTTCAGCAGTGCCCCGATCTGGATCGGCGTCAGCGCGATCGTGCCGCCGGTCAGCGCCTCGGCGGTGGCGTAAGCCGAGAAGGCGCTGCCGAACAGCAGCAGCAGGCAGCCCAGAAACGACGGCAGCAGCACCGGGCCGCCCACGTGGCGCCAGTAACTCCAGCTGCTGGCGCCCATGTTCTGCGCCGCCTCGCGCCAGGCCGGCCGCAGGCCTTCCAGGGCGGGCAGGATGACCAGGACCATGAGCGGGATCTGGAAGTACATGTAGACGAAGAACACGCCGTACGCGCTGTACAGCGTGAAGCCGTGGTCCCAGATGTCGACGCCGAAGATGTCCTTGATCCACCCGGTGACGATGCCGGTGGTGCTGAGCGTGGCGATGAACAAGAAGGCCAGCGGCACGCCGCCGAAGTTGGCGAACACGCCCGACGCGGTGATCACGACCTTACGGAGCCAGTTGCCGCGCTTGACCGTGAAGATCGCGTAGGCGAGGAGCAGCCCGAATATGCCCGGGACGATCGCGGAGACGATCGACAGCACGAGAGAAGTCTTGAGGCCGAGCAGGTACGTGCCGTGGAGCGCGGTGTTGAAGTTGTTCAGCGTGAACGCGCCGGTCGTCGAGTCATGGAAGGCGGCGATGGTGATCGCGACGAAGGGTGCGATCAGGCCCAAGGCGACGTACACGCCGAACGGCATGACGCCCAGCCACCGTAGCGAGCGGCGGAGCGACCTGGCGGTCCGGCTGGGCCGGGCCCCGGAGGTCAGCTCCTCCGGGGCCACGGCCTGGGCGGTACTTCCCGCCATCAGCCACCGACTTGAGTCGGCCAGTTCTGGGTAACGACGTTCTCAGCGGTGGCCGACTGGGCCGCGGACGGGAACGTCAGCGTCCCGGACGGGGCGGGGGGCAGCGCCGCGTAGGCGGCCTTGTTCACGGTCCCGTCGGCGACCAGCGTGGCCAGCTCGATCGGGCGCGTGTAGCCCTCGAGCCACAGGTTCTGGCCCGTGGTCGAGTACAGGTACTCCTCCCACAGCCGGGCAGCGGCCGGGTCGGGCGCGGTGGCGCTGATCGCCTGGTCGTAGTAGGACGCGTACGTCGCGTCCGACGGGATCACGATCTTGAACCCGGGAACGACCGGCTTGACCTCGGACTCCAGCAGGTAGTCCCACCAGATGAGGATCGGCGTGGTGCCGTTCTGCACCGTGGTCGGCCCGCCGACGGCGGTCGGGACGAAGTTGCCGATCTGCTTCAGGTGCGCGAAGTACTTGATGCCCGGCTCGATGTTGCTGAACGAGCCGCCGTTCGCCAGCGCCGCGGCGTAGACCGCGGCGAAGGCCGCGCCGGCCGTCGTCGGGCTGTTGTTGAGGCCGATCATGTTCTTGTAGGCCGGGTTGGTCAGGCTGGCGAACGAGGTCGGCGCCACCTTAACCTTGGCCGGGTCGTAGCCGATGGCCACGTAGCCGCCGTAGTCCGCGTACCAGTCGCCGTTGGGGTCCTTGGCGTTGGCCGGGATGTTATTCCAGGTCGCCACCTTGTACGGAGCCCACAGGTGGTCGTTGGCGCCCTCGACGGCGAACGACGGGCCCACGTCGACCACGTCGGGCGCGCGGCTTTGACCCTTGAGCTGTTCCACGGCGGTGATCTCCTGCCCGCTGGAGCCCTCGGGGTTGGCGTCGGTGATGTGGATGTGGTACAGCTTCGAGAAATCGCTCATGATGGTGCCGTAGTTGGCCCAGTTCGAGGGCAGCGTGATGACGTTGAGCTGGCCTTCTTTCTCGGCCGCCGCGATCAGCGCAGTCATGCCGCCTCCGGCTGCGGCGGAGGTCGCCGTTGACCAGTTGGCCGCGCTGCTGGTGGCGGTGGCGCTGCTGCTGCTGCTGGAACTCGATGAGCTGCAAGCGGCGGTAAGCAGCAGGCCGCTGGCAACCGCGGCGCCGGCCGCAATCAGGTGCTTTGCGCGCACTATTCCCTCCCAAGCCACGGTTCCCGGGAACCGGGAACCTACATGCCAAATCTTGGCTAGACAAGTCGAGATCATGGCTAGCCAACACAAACGGGAGGTATCCAGCCCGTGGCGCCCAGGAATCCGTTACGAATCAGATTGGTAACGGCCTTGACCTGCGATCGAGTAGGCCGTCACGGGAACTGCACGCCAGGTTCGTGCTTCCCTGGGTCTTACGGATGCCGGAGTTTCGCGCGCAGCAGGTCCAGATCGTCGTCGGTGAAGCCGTGGCCGGCCAGCCACGGCACCACCCCGCCGTAGCGCGAGTCCATCTGCCCGAGGAAAGCCGCCATCGTTTCCGGGCGCGGCCGGTGCGCGTCAGCCGGGACGCTGTCGATATCCCTGGCGTACGTCGGCGATCTGCGCAGGCGGCTCAAGATGGCCTCCGCGCGTTCCCCCGTCGCGGCGTAGTCGGCTATGACCGCCTGCGCGCGGACGTCGGCCGCCGTGAGCGCCAGCGCCACCACCACCCCGGTCCTGTCCTTGCCCGCCGCGCAGTGCACCAGGGCCGCGCCCCGAGCGTGCGCGACGCTCCGCAGCGCGCCCACCACCTGATCGGGGCGGTCTTCCAGGTAGCCGAGGTAGTGCCCGCAGACGGGATCACCCGGGAAACGGGACTTGTCCTGGTCCCTTCTGAGCAGCAGCGCCTCTGCGGCCGCGTCGGTGGCGGACCCGATTTCAGGTATCACCGGATGGTGGGCGTGCTGGACCTCCGGGACCGCGTCCAGCGGTGCCGGGCCTTCGGATCTCAGTTCGGCCGAACTGCGCAGGTCGACGACGGTGGTCACGCCGATGTCGTGCACGAGCCTCGCGACATCGGACGGCGACAGTTCCTGCAGGTTGTCCGCGCGCAGTAGCCTGCCGCCGACCGTGTCCCGGCCGTCCTGGGTGGGAAGGCCGCCCAGGTCGCGCACGTTGACGGCGCCGTCAAGCTCAATCCAGGGCATGACACCACCCTGGCAGACCGCAGCGGCGGCCGGCGCAGCCGGGCGCGGACATGCCGTGCTGGCACGCACCTTCTCGGGCGGGGAGGCGAAATGGCTCCGCCCGAAGCCCGCGGCGCCGCCGGCTAGCCCCAGATGTCGCGGGCCGCCTCGACGATCAGGCGGAGCTTGGCCACCTGCTCGTCGTAGGTCAGCGCGTTGCCCTCCACCGTGGAGGAGAACCCGCACTGCCCGGACAGGCACAACTGGTCCAGCGGCACGTACTTGGCCGCCTCCTCCACCCGCCGCCGCAGTTCATCCTTGGATTCCAGCCCCGGCCGCTTGGTGGTGACCAGGCCGAGCACGACCATCTTGGCCGGAGGCACGAACCGCAGCGGCTCGAACCCGCCGGACCGCTCGTCGTCGTACTCCAGGAAGAACCCGTCGACGTCAAGCTCGGAGAACAGGGCCTCGGCCACGAAGTCATACCCGCCCGACGCCGCCCATGACGACCGGAAGTTCCCCCGGCACAGGTGCGTGGTGACCGCCATCCCGGCGGGCTTGTCCTTGACCGCGGCGTTGATCTGCTTGATGTAGCGCAGGTGCAGGTGGTCGGCGTCCTCGCCGCGCCCGGTGATCTCGGCCCGCTGCGCCGGGTCGTTCAGGTACGCCAGCGACGTGTCATCGAACTGCAGGTAGGTACAGCCCAGGTCGCCCAGTCGGCGCACCTCCTCGGCGTACGCGGCGGCCAGGTCGGCCCAGAACTGCTCCATCTCCGGGTACACCGCCGGATCCAGCATCGCCGGGCCGCCGCGGTAGTGCACCATGTTCGGCGACGGGATGGTCAGCTTCGGCACGGCGGTCGTGACCTGGGACTTCAGGAAGGTGAAATCCTCGCCGAAGATGGTGCGGTCCAGCCGGACCTTGCTCCCGACGTGCAGCGCCGCCGGCGTCCATTCGATGGTGCCCGACGGGTTGGTGAACTTTACCGCCAGGTGGCCAGGCGCCTTGCTGACCCCGCCGAGGGCGTAGATGAAGTCCATGTGCCATGTCGCCCGGCGGAACTCCCCGTCGGTAGCCGACTGCAGGCCGACCTCCTCCTGCATCCGGACGGCCTTCGTTATCTCCTCGTCCTCCACCGCGCGCAGTTCAGCGGCGGTGATCCGGCCCGCGGCAAAGTCATCACGCGCCTGATGCAGCCGCGGCGGGCGCAGCAGGCTGCCGACGTGGTCGGCGCGGAACGGAGGGCTGGTTCTGCGGGACATGGACGCACCTCTCTATTCTGATGCTTAAACACTTAGCAGACCGGGCGGATCATGTGCGGCCGCCCCGTGGGCGATCGGTGGCCGCTGTGGACGAGAACAGCACGCCGCCTTCTTTTTTATTTCTAAAGAACGAGACGTGGTCTAACCCGAGCGGCGCAGCACCGGAGGACGCTCCCGCACGCAGCGACCGCGGCACGGGCCGCCTG
>JASHVM010000531.1:0-3337 GCA_030044595.1 Streptosporangiaceae bacterium | reverse complement strand
TTCGTGAAAATCGGCGTTAGACCTTGCGGAAGATCAGCAGGAACTCGAGCTGGCCGTGGTTCTGCGTGGTGACGAAGCCGGCGAAGCTCGGGTTGGCGATGTCGTAATCGGCGAAGAGAACCGGGATGTGGCCGGCCACCTCGATCCGCGCGCCCGTGCGCTCGGCGGTCAGCGTGAACGTCACCGCGCGGGTGGTGCCGTGCAGCGCCAGGTTGCCGTGCGCGGTGTACGACTTGATCACGCCGCCGGCGGGCAGCGGCGCGAGGCTGATCGGGGCGGTCAGCGTGAACGTTCCGTAGGGGTACGCGGCCACGTCCATGATCCGCCCGTCGAACTGCGCGTCGCGCTGGCTCTTGTCGCTGTGAATGGTGTCCATCGGCACGCTGAAGGCCGCCGCGGTGACGGTGGTCCCCGTGATCACCAGGTGCCCGGAGACCGACGTGCTGCGGCCGACGGCCGTGGCGCTCTGCCCGAGCAGCACCTCGTTGACCCGGTAGCCGACCACGGAGCCGGAGCCAGCGGTCCAGGTGCCGGCCACTGATCCGCCGGCCGCGGCGGTGCTGGCGGCCGGGGTGCTCGCCGGCGTGGACGCCCCGGTGCTCGCCGGCGACAGCGACAGCGCGGCCGGCGTGCTGCCGTTGAAGAAGTGAATGTAGATGAACGGCCCAGCCGCGGCGAGCACGGCGAGGACGATGACGGAGCCGATGAGCCATCTCAGCCAGTGGCGCGGCGTCAGCAAGGACATGCCAACCGAGTATCCACCCCGATTTTCTCCCCCGCTTCTCAGCCAGCTGAGAGTTCACCTCGAACCGGTAGGAGCACCAGTCAGCCGGACACCCGGACCATGAACAGCTCGTCCATCCGGCCGAACCCGGACACCCGCACCTGGGCAAAGAGCCGCCGGGGCGGCCGCGGGTCGGAGGGTGTCGCGGAGGCTGTCAGGGGCTGGTCTGGCCCGGGTC
The DNA here is from genome assembly GCA_030044595.1 of Streptosporangiaceae bacterium. Lineage (GTDB taxonomy): Bacteria > Actinomycetota > Actinomycetes > Streptosporangiales > Streptosporangiaceae > Palsa-504. The sequence goes on along the minus strand of JASHVM010000531.1, from coordinate 2,375 downwards.
GGAGTAGCGGCTTGCTGCGTAGGATGCATCGCATGCCGGACACTCCGCCTCGTCTTGAGCCCTTCACCTCGCGGACTGCTCCCGCGGCGCTCGATGACCTGCGTGCGCGGCTACGCGCGACGCGATGGCCGGACGCGCCCGAGGAGGCCGGGTGGTCGCTCGGGACGGACGTCACCTACCTCCGCGAGCTCGCCGCCTACTGGGCGGACGGGTTCGACTGGCCTGTGCAGGAGGCGGCGCTCGCCCGGCTGCCACGCTTCCGCGTCCGGCTCGGCGGCCTCGGGGTCCACTTCGTGCATGCCCGGGCTGTCGCGCCGGGCGGGCCTGTGGTGCCACTTGTGCTCAGCCATGGCTGGCCGGACTCGTTCTGGCGCTACGCGAAGGTCATCCCGCTGCTCACCGATCCCGCCGCGCACGGTGCCAATCGGGGCGACGCCTTCGACGTGGTCGTGCCCGACATGCCGGGCTACGGGTACTCCGACCAGCCCGCCGGCCCGCCGCTGGACTCCGTCTCCGTCGCCGGGCTGTGGGCCGAGCTCATGAGCGTCCTGGGCTACCGGCGGTTCGGCGCGGCGGGCGGCGACATCGGCAGCAGCGTGAGTCGGTACCTCGCTCTGGACCACCCCGGCCGGGTCGTGGCCGTCCACCGCATGGACGCGGGCCTGCCCGTCTACACCGGCGACCCGGCGGACCTCGCGCCCGAGGAGCGCGCCTGGATCGAGCTCGCCGCGGCCTGGGGCGCGACCGAGGGCGCCTACGCCGCCATGCACCGCACCAAGCCCCAGACCGCCGCCGCCGGGCTGACCGACTCCCCGGCCGGGCTCGCCGCGTGGATCGTGGAGAAGCTGCGGACATGGAGCGACTGCGACGGTGACGTCGAGCGGAGCTACACCAAGGACGAGATCCTCACGAACATCACGCTCTACTGGCTCACCGGTACGATCGGCTCGTCGATGCGCATGTACGCCGCGAATGCCGCGATCCCGCCCGCGCAGCACGCCCGCCGGGTCGAAGTGCCGTCCGGCTTCTCGCTGTTCCCCGGCGACATCGGCCACCCGCCGCGGGCCTGGCTGGAGCGCACGGCCAACGTCGTACGCGTGACCGAGCCCGCGCGAGGCGGACACTTCGCGCCATTCGAAGAACCCGAACTCTACGCGCAGGAGCTACGCGAGTTCTTCCGCCCTTACCGGGCGGCGGCGACAGGCTGAGGGAGCCGCGCGTACAGACGCGGCAGGCAGGTCTCGGCACGCAGGTCCCGTGCGGCCGACGGCGACCATCTTCACCATCGCAGTCACGCGGGCACGCCTTCGGTGCCATCCGGGCCGGTGGCTGCCGGTCGCGGGGCGCTGCGGCGCGGCGGCAGGCTGTAGTAGTTCTCGTAAACCTGCTCGGCCTGATCGCGGGAGGACTGCCAGTCCCAGGTGCGCGGGAGGAACCGCCGGGGGCTGAGCGACTGGACGTAGGGGGACGGGTCTGGCTGCAGGCTCTCCAGGACGTGCTGGGCCAGGCCCGCTGACCCGGAGACCCCGTGGGCTGCTTTGCTCTCACCCTTATCCGGGGCATCCTCCAGGGAGTCTTCCGTCGCGAGCGCCAGCTGGCCGGATTCGAGGGCTGGCACGTCTGAGGACCAGGGTTCGTCTGCCGGGACAGGCTGGTGCGTCCGTCTGGGCTGGTCTACGATCTTGAGACCGCAGGGTCTCCAGCCCTTGCCTCGCCGACGTCGAGCGGAAGCCGCCCGGCGTCAAAGGGGGCTGGCAGGTGATCTCATCGCTTGTTCCCGCCAGAGGGGAATCTCGATGGCGCTCTACATGTACCAGGCCTCCTATAGCGCAAAGTCGATGGCGGCTCAGCTCACGGAGCCGAAGGACCCCGTGGAAGCCCTCAGGCCGGCGCTGGAGGAGGTGGGAGCCAAGCTCGTGGTGGCTGGCTTTCCGTTTGGCGAGTATGACGTAGTTGTCGTGTATGAGGCACCCGATGACGTGACCGCGGCCAGCGTCGCGATGGCAGTTGCCGCCGCGGGCGAGGTGAAGTCGGGCAAGACCACGCGGCTGCTCAGCGGGCAGGAATGGCTCGAGTCTTTGCGCAAACGCAGGATTGTCAAAATGCGGAAAGCGCGCTAGCCGCACCCCCGTCGGCGCCAATTACCGGAACCCTTGCAGAGCGGCCGCAGATGCGCAGCCAGTTGGGTACGGTACCGGGAAGTATCGATCAGTGGTCTGGGGAGTCTTCCGCTGGTCTGTCCTGGCTAGGGCGGTTACGCATCGAATGAGAGCGAGCTGGCCTGGCTGGCGCGCAGGTTCGTGACGTGCTGGTCGAAGTTGAGCTTGTCGAACAGGGAGACCCCTTCGGCCATTGACGAACATAGCGCGTCCTCG
>JASHVM010000530.1:0-4373 GCA_030044595.1 Streptosporangiaceae bacterium | reverse complement strand
AGGCGCACGATCACCCCCGGGTAAACCCCTGGTCTGTACCTGGTCGCCAGGAGCGATGAGTCCCCGGCCAGACTCCCAGGAGTACGGTCCTCGGCAGGCGTGAGTCCGGCAGCAAGCTAGCGGCTCCTGCAGATCGGCATGCGCACGCCGCTAGCGCGGGCGGGGTGGCGGTGATCGTACCGACCGGCTCGATTGGTTGGCCACGCGCCGGCTTCACGATCGTACCAGGCGACAGATCTTCACCGCCGTACGGCGCCGCGACGGGCCGTACGCACCAGGCGTGCCGCGCTACCGGTCTTGCTCGCCGCCGGGAGGGGGACGATCGTGAACATCAGCTCGGTTAATGCCCGGCGCCGACATCACCACCGACGGCGGCCTCATCCCGACCTGGTAGCCAGGCCCGGCGGTTTCCGGGCCGTACCGGCAGTAACCCTTGTCTGGCCTCGCTGAGCCCTGTCGTGGTCACATGTGCCCCCGCAGACCCCACCGGCAGTTCCGGCTGTCAGTTCTGTGCGTTGTTCTGCATTTCCAGCACGTGGCAGCCCTGCTTGGCTAAGAGCTGGCAGTAAATGCAAGAAGCCACGAGGGACGACGCTCATGAAAGGCCTTGCGAATCTCGCCCCGCGCTCTTGGTCGTTCCGTGACGGAAGCCCCGGGGCTGCCATGCCGTATGCAAGGTCCGGAATCGTTTCGGGTCGCGGCCGGGCTCACCAGCTACCGGAGCTTGCGGGACGCGACCAGGACCTAGCTGTCATCCGGGCGTTCGTCGATGAGCTGTCGGCTCAGGGCGGGGCCCTGCTGCTATCGGGGGAGCCAGGCGTCGGTAAGTCGGCCCTGCTTGACGCCACGGAAGAGATGGCCGCGAGAGCCGGCATCCGGGTACTGCGCACAGCGGGTGCGCAATTCGAGGACGTGAGATTCTCCGGACTTAACCACCTCCTGCTTCCGCTTCGCGCTGAACTTAACCGGCTCGACGGCACGCAACAAAGTGCGCTGAACGTCGCCTTGGGTCTCAGCCAGGGCCCGACTTGCGACCAGCTGGTGGTATCGAACGCGGCACTGGCGCTGCTGTGCCAGGCCGCGGCGGACCGGCCGCTACTGCTGATCGTCGACGACCTGCAATGGGTGGACCAGACCAGCGCCGCGGTGCTGGGATTCGTCGCACGGCGCCTAGCCGGCAGCCGGGCTGGCCTCCTCGCCGCGGAACGGACCGGGGCATCGCGCCTTTCCGGCCTCGACGTACCCGGTTACGAGGTGCTGCCGCTCGACGATGACGGCTCGGCGAGGCTGATCACCGCGCGCTTCCCTGATCTGGCCCCGCGGGTCCGGCAGCGGATCGTGGCCGAGGCCCGAGGGAACTGTCTGGCCCTACTGGACCTGCCGACCGGGCTCAGTGACCTGGAGCGCTCGGCTCTGGCCGCGCTGCCGATAGCCCTGCCGCTAAGCCGCCGCCTACGCGCGCTGTTGTGGCCACGGGTCTCAGCCCTGCCCGCAGCCACCGCTTATCTTCTGCTGCTTGCCGTGCTAGAAGGCACGGGAGACCTCAGCCTGCTACGTGCGGCAGCGGCAGGACAGTGTGAGATCGACGATCTCGTCCCTGCCGAGCAGGCTGGTCTCGCGTACGTTGACGAGGCCACCCACCGGGTGATCTTCTCACATCCCCTAATACGGTCCGCGGTCATGGAATTGTCGGCGAGCGGTGACGTGCGCCGAGCACACCTGGCACTGGCGGCGCAGCTCAGCGATCAGCCCGAACGGGCGGCAGGGCATCTGGCCGGAGCCGCCATCGAACCGGATGAGAGAGTAGCCAGCCTGCTTGAACAGGTGGCGCGCCAGATGCAGGACCGCGGCGACGCCAGCCGGGCCGTCGCGGGGCTGATACGCGCAGGTCAGCTGAGCCCGAGTGACCGCGACCGCAGTCGCCTCCTGGTCAAGGCGGCGTACCTGAGCGCAACCGTAACCGGAGAACTGCCCCTCGTCTCGCGGCTGCTCGCCGAGGCGCGCCGCACCGCATCGAAACCCGGTGGATCGCTGGGACCCGATGAGTCGCTGTATGCCGCGGTCGCCGACGCGGGCCTCCGGCTCAATGATGCAGACGATATCGACACGGTCCACCGCCTGCTCACCGGCGCGCTCGCCGCATCGCCAGCGGCGCCGCAGGCCTGTAGTAGCGCGCTAATGGCGGCGCTGCATGCGCTGCTCATGGTGAGCGCGGCCGGCGGCCGACCGGAACTGTGGCAGCCCTTCGACGCGGCTCTGGCCGGCCTGGCTCCGCTTGGTTGCACTGAGCTGGAACTGCTCGCCAGGACCCACGCTGATCCGGCTCGTTCGGCCATCGGTATCCTCGGCCAGCTGGACGCCGCCATCGCTGATCTGCGCTGCGAGACGCCTCACTCGCGGACCCTGGCTCTCGGTGCCGCGGCGGCTCACACCGACCGGCTGGCCGGCTGCCGCGAAGCCCTCTGGAGGGTCGTCCGCGACGGCCGGGAGGGTGGCGCCGTCCTCAACGCGATCAGGGCTCTGACCATGTTGTGCCATGACGGCTTCGTGAGCGGCGCATGGGACGAGGCTTGGCAGCTGGCCGGGGAATGCCTGCGAGCATGCCAGTCCTGCGGCCATCCTGCGCGAGCATGGATGGCTCGTGAGCACCTGGCTATGATCGCGGCCGCACGCGGCGACGACGAACTGGTGCGAGAACTGGCCGGCGGCATGCTGCGGTGGGCCATGCCGCGCGGGATCATCTTGGCGCAGATGGCAGTCCATCGGGCTAGCTCGCTGGCCGCCCTTGGCCGCGGAGACTTCGAGGAAGCCTACCGGGAAGCCGCCGCGATCAGCCCGCCGGGCAGCCTGGCCTCCCATGTCCCGCACGCTCTTTGGACGGTGATGGACCTTGTCGAAGCCGCCGTCCGCACCGGGCGCCAGCGCGAAGCCGCCGCCCACGTCGCGGCGATTCGTCATGCGCGCATCGCGGCGATTTCCCCTCGGCTTGCCCTCCTGGTCACCGCGTCAGCCGCGCTCGCAGCCCCGGTCGGCCGCGCCGGCCAGCTCTTCGAGCAGGCTCTAGGCATCCACGGCGCCGACCGGTGGCCGTTCGAGTTCGCTCGCGTGCAGCTCCTTTCCGGCGAGCACCTGCGCCGCGTCCAGGCCACCAGCAGCGCCCGCGTTCACCTCGGCACCGCGCTTGCGACATTCCGCGCGCTGGGCGCCCTCCCCTGGGCCGATCGCGCGGCAAACGAGCTACGTGCCACGAGACTGACCCTCGCCAAACCGGGATATCACCAGACTCCTGCGCTGACCGCCCAGGAACACCAGATTGTCTCGCTGGCCGCCGCCGGCCTGACCAACAAACAAATCGGCCAGCGTCTTTACCTATCCCCCCGCACCGTCGGCTCCCACCTCTACCGGGTCTTCCCGAAACTCGGCGTGTCCAGCCGTGCTGGACTCAGAGACGCCCTCATCGCTCTCGCGTCCGGTGACAGCACGCAAGATACGCTGGCCTGACCCCGGCCGCTGGCGGCGCTCACGCCGATCGGGGACAATTCTCCTGTCAGCCAGCTCGCGGGAGGAGCGGACGTGGCGGAGGCGCCGGTCACCTTCTCCAGCATGCTGCGCAGACTCCGCACGGATGGCCAGCTCACCCAGCATGACCTGGCTACGGCCGCGAACCTGAGCGTACGAGCCGTCAGCGACCTGGAGCGAGGCATCGCCACGACTCCGCACCGGGACACCGTGCGGCTACTGGCCGACGCGCTGCACCTGATCGGCCCAGCCCGGGCCCAGTTCGAGGCGATCGCGCGAGGCCGCCCCGTGACAAGCGGGTCTGAGGCAGCCACGACAGCGGCCATGCGTTCGCTGCCGCGTGACGTGGCCTCGTTCACGGGGCGACAGCGGGAACTTGAGCAGCTGGCGGAGGCCACGGCGGGGGCAGGCGGGGTAGTGGGCATTCACGCGATCGGCGGAATGGCCGGGGTAGGCAAGACGGCGTTCGCCGTGCACGCCGCGCACCGGCTGGCCGACATGTTCTCCGGCGGCCAGATCTTCCTCCTGCTCCACGGGCACACGCCCGGCCAGCAGCCGGTCGAACCAGCCGACGCGCTAGCCGGCCTCCTGCTGACGGTCGGAGTTTCCGCCGCGCAGATCCCGCCGGGCCTGGAGGCGCGCATGGCACTATGGCGGGACTGGGTGGCGGGTAGACAACTGCTGCTGGTGCTCGATGACGCAGCCAGCAGCGAGCAAGTGCGGCCCCTGCTGCCCGGCACCGGCGGCAGCCTGGTGCTGGTCACCAGCCGCCGCCACCTGTCCGCGCTGGACGACGCCACGGCGATCAGCCTGGATACCCTGCCGCCGGACGAGGCCGCCACGCTGCTGGTCCG
>JASHVM010000529.1:0-3891 GCA_030044595.1 Streptosporangiaceae bacterium | reverse complement strand
ACCCGCCAGCGCCGCGACGGAGGACTCGTCCTTCACGTCGACACGCTCAATGCCGATATCCATGCCGCGATACGTGTCGGCCAGATCATCCGGGTGACGTCCGGCCGCGATAACCGTGCCGCCGTCTTCGCTGACGGCCAAGGCGACGGCACCGGCGATCCCGGAGCCGCGGCCGAGGATCAGCACGGTCTTGTCTTTCAGGCAAGCCATCTATTCCTCTTCTCTGGCGGCGCCAATTGGCCCCCGTCGCTCACGGCACGCTCCTAAGTGGCGTTTCGCGAGTTTCCTGCTAACTCTCGTACTTGGGCGGATGAACCCGCCTCGTACGATCTGGAGGATTTGCAGCTATCGCAAGCCCGGCCGGCTTGTTGTCGCCGTTCGCTGACCTGCCCGGAGACCTGACCGCACATGGCGGCGAGGGCAGGCGGTCAGGACAGCGGCAACGTGCGGCGAGCCTTGGAACAACCCGACTCGTCCGAACCGTATGAGGACGGTCTTGCCGTGGCCGATGCGATCCTCAGAGGAGGAGATCACAAGACGAACAGGGATGTCGTCGTGTCAGTGCGGCGGCAGGCGACGGACTTCGAGCAGCTCAAGCCCGAGGGCTTCGATCTCGGCGAGCACACCGTGCAGCGCGGCCTGGTCGGGCAGCGCTCCTGTCAGCGCGGTGTCCTGTCCGCGCGCCTGTGCCCGCAGGGCGGGGAACGCTGAGCGCATCGTCTCGCCTAGGCGCCCGCGCACGCAGATCTCATATTGCTGCGGCCCTCGGTGGCCGCTGGTCACGTCATCACCAGTCATGAGACCGGCCAGCTGCTGACGGTCGTCCCCGTATTCACGGGCCTCATGGTGAAAATCCTCCCCACTCTGGCGAGTTCTCGTTATCAGCCTGGACGCCGTCAGGATGAGGAGCCAACGCACGATCCGGATGATTCCTGAGACGCTGAGGACCCGTGCGCTCGACCGGGTTAGCGCTTGCCGGGCCGAAGTCAGCGCTGGCGCGCGGAAGGTGCGAGCAGGCCAAGGGCGCGGGCGGACTCGACCGCTTCGGCCCGGCTGTGCGCTCCGAGCTTGGCATACAGGTTGCGCTGGTGGGTCTTGACGGTGCTCGTCGAGACGGACAGCTCGCTGGCGATCTCCGGTGCCGACAGGTGGGTCGGCAGGTAGCGCAGCACGCGGGCCTCGCTTCTGCTGAGCGGCTCGAGCGGTGGCCGCGGCCCGGCGGGCGGCGACGCGGGCCCGTTCCCGGCCAGCAAATCGAGGATCTGGGCGATCAGCGCGGCGTGCGCGGTGCCCTGCCGGGCCTGGCGCTCGAGCAGGTCCGGCGCAGGATGGATCAGGAACCACAGCAGCGCGCCGTCGGGTTCGGCCAGATCCAGCGCACGCTCCACCGCCTGCCCAGCGGCTTGCGGGTCGCCGAGCGCGTCCCGGGCGATCGCCTCCACCAGGAAAGCCTCAACCAGCCAGGACCGCCAGCCCACTGCAGCGGAGCCGTCCAGGACTGGCGCGAGCGCCACGGTCGCCGCGTGCGGGTCGTCCTGGGCAAGCCGCAGCGCTGCGGCTGCAATGCGCATCTCCCCGCGGCCGCGGTCGCGTTCGGCTAGGCCGGCCAGGACCTGCTCGCCATTCTCTGTCTCGCCCAGCCGCAGCAAGGCGTGCACAAGCCAGGCCCGCACCGGCCTGGCGAGCGGATGCGGGCCGGCCCGCCGTTCAACGGCCCGGAACGTGGCCAGTGCGTCGGCGACCCGACCGCGGCCTAGCTCGAGCTGGCCGCGGACGTACTGGCACCCCGTCGCCACCGCGGGGTTGGCTTCCGCCCTGATGGTGCGCTCGGCGCGCTGCACCCAGGCCTCCGCATCGTCCAGTCGTCCCTGCCAGGCCAGCGCGGCTCCAAGCGTCATAAAGGCGTTGCAAGCGTCCGGGTCGTCGGTCCAGCCGTGTCGCTCTGCCAGGTCGATCGCCTGCCTGGCGCCCTCCGCTGCCTGCGGGAAGAAGGGCCGGTTGAGCTCGATCTCCGCCCGGCACACCAGGCCCATGAACTCGAGATAGGGCCGCCCGATCCGGCGCGCCACCGCGACCCCTTGTTCCAGGTGCGACTCAGCCTCGTCCAGCCGGCCTCCCCAGGTCTCGCAGTCGCCGATTTTGACCAGCGCAAACGCGCGCAGCTCGTCACCCAGGCCGGGCTGCGCCACGTCCGGGGCCTCGGCCAGGACCTGCAGCCACTGCGCCTGCTCGGCCACCGCCGGCAGGTTCCCATGCCTGCGAGCCAGCAGCAGCTGGACCACCCCGAGCAGCACCTGCGCCTGCCCGCGCCGGCCCTCCGGCACCGACGCCGACCCCCGCTCGGCCAGCCCCAGGTACCGCTCCGCCGCCTCCAGCGACCCACGGGTCAGCTCATCGGCCGCGGCCACCGCCGCCAGCTCGGCATCCGCCGCGGACGCCCGAGCCGGGAATCCGGCCATGAGCGCATGTACCGTCGCCTCCTGCCCGCCCAGATACAGGCCAGGCCAGTGGTCGGCCAGCAACCCGGCAGCCAGCACCCAGTCACGGGCAGCCTGGGCATGCCGGATCGCCTCCACTGGGTACCCGTGCTCCGCCAGCCACCTTCCCGCCAGCTTGTGGAGCCTCGTGACCTCCTCCGGCTGAGTGCGCCGCAGTTCCAGCCGCAGCAGTTCGGCAAACAGGTGATGGTAGCGGAACCAGGACCGCGCCGCGTCCAACGACACCACGAACGCGTGGGCCTCCTCCAAGTCCTGCAGCATCCGTTCCCCACCGCTGGCCCCGGTCAGCAGATCGGCCAGCTCGCCGTTGATGCGATCCAGCCCGCTTGTGCGCAACAGCAGCTGCCGCACCTCCCCGGGCTGCCGCTCCAACACCTCGGCCAGCAGGTATTCCGCCACGGTCCGTTCGGTCCCGGAGAACCCCGCGGCGAACCGTTCCGGATCCGTGTGCCCGGCCAGCGACAACGCCGCCAGCCGCAGCCCCGCCGCCCACCCCTCAGTCCGCTCATACAGCGTCCCCAGAGTCGGCCCGGTCAGCTCAACCCCGGCCGCCTGGAACAACGCCCGCGCCTCATCGACGCTGAACCGCAGATCGCCCGCGCGGATCTCGGTTAGCTGTCCCTCTAGCCGCAACCGGTGCAACCCCAGCCGTACATCATGCCGGGTGGCCAGCACCAGCCGCAGCTCCTCCGGCGCGCGCATTACCAGCAACTCCAGCTGCCTCAGCGCCTCGGTCGAGCCCAGCTCATGCAGATCGTCGATCACCAGCCACAGCCGGTGCGCCAGCGGCGCCAGATCCTTCAGCAGCCGCTCGACTATCGTCCAGCCGTCCAGATCCGGCGCCGCCGTCAGCTCCCGTACCAGTGCTGACCCTGGGACCGTCTGGCGCAGTGCGTCCAGCACCGCCAGCCAGAACCGCTGTGGGTCACGTTCGTCGCGCTCCACCGCTACCCACGCGGCGCGCTCGGCTAGGCCCGCCTGACCGATCCAGGACCGCAGAAGCACCGTCTTGCCGCTGCCCGCCGGCGCCGATACCGCCGTCACCCGAGCCGACCTCCCCAGGCGCTCCCATAGCCCTAGACGGGAAACAACTCCTCCCGCACCAGGACGAGCGACGCGGCGCGCAGCAGACTGCGAATTCTCGGCTAGCCGCATAGCCCACAATCGTATGAACCTTTCCCGTCGTGCTCCATCGGCAGATTGCTTTCACTTCAATCAGGCGGTTGCAGACGAGCGCGCGGAAGGTGCGAGCAGGCCAAGGGCGCGGGCGGACTCGACCGCTTCGGCCTGGCGCTCGAGCAGGTCCGGCACGGGATGGATCAGGAACTACAGAGGTCTCGCCAAACGCCGATGACGCCTTTATCGCCACCGTCCACCGGCTCGCCCTGGGCAT
>JASHVM010000528.1:0-3887 GCA_030044595.1 Streptosporangiaceae bacterium | reverse complement strand
ATCCAGCCCGCCTGCGCGCGGAAGCCAACCACATCGTTGGCCCCGCGATGTCGTTATAACCACCTCTCGGGGCCAACGATGTGGTTACGCACGGCATCGCGGGCCAGGGGATGCGTGTCAGCTAGGACCCGAGTGATGGGCTGGACGGGTGGGGCGGCACGGGTGCGGGTTCCGGCGACCAGCGCCAACCTTGGGCCTGGCTTTGACGCGCTCGGACTGGCGCTGACCTTGTACGACGAGGTGGAGGCGCGGGTCTGCGCCTCCGGGCTCTCCATCCAGATCTCCGGCGAGGGAGCCGACCTGGCGGACGCCGACGAACAGCACCTGGTAGTACGGGCCATGCGCGCGGCGTTCGCCATCATGGGCGGGCAGCCGCCGGGGATCGGGCTGCGCTGCGTGAACCGGATCCCGCACGGCCGGGGCCTCGGTTCCTCCGCCGCCGCGGTCGTGGCCGGCATCCTTGCCGCCAGGGCTTTGTCCGGGCACGGCCCGGACAAGCTCCCCGATGACGCCCTGCTCGAGCTCGCCAGTGGCATCGAGGGGCACCCGGACAACGTCGCCGCGTGCTTGGTCGGCGGGCTGACGATCGCGTGGTTGGCGCGCGGCCATCCCCGCATCATGAGGCTTGATCCGCTTCCCGCGATCACGCCCGTCGTCTGCGTTGCGCCGGCTCCGGTGCGCACCGACGTGGCCAGGGGGCTGCTCCCGGCCACAGTGCCGCACCAGGATGCAGCGGCCAACGCCGCGCGTAGCGCTCTGCTGGTCGCCGCGCTGACCCAACCTGGTGCCGGGCCGGCGGGGGAGGCGGGCGTCTTGCTCGCGCGGGATGGCGGGTCGGCCAGCCGGGCCGCGGTCTTGCTCGATGCGACCGAGGACCGGCTGCACCAGGACTACCGGGCCGGCGCGATGCCGGAGACTCATGATCTGGTACGCAGGCTGCGCGCCGCCGGTCTTCCCGCCGTGGTGTCCGGGGCCGGTCCGTCTGTGCTCGCGTTCCTCGGCGCCCGCGGCGAGCCTGACTATCGCCGCTACTTGGACAGCGTGGGTTCAATCGTGCGAGAAACGGGTATCCCGTGGCATATAAGCTCGCTAGACGTCGAACGGCAAGGTGCGCGTGTCCTGCGCCCGGAGCCTCCCCAGGGCTGCTGACGCGGGAGAAGAGCGGCCGATCCGTCCGACCGGGTACGCGGCAGCAGCACCAGGTAACGTCATCGCACCTGGAACTGAGCATGCCGTACGCCCGGTGCTAGCGGGCCTCATGGGACCGTTGCCTCCTCTTCCGCGCGACATGGATGGCTGCGAAGGAATGCCGTGAGCCCTAATGGTGTTAGGCTTAGTGGCGCACCGGGTGCCCCGCTCCAGGATGGATGCTTGTCGGCAAACCGGGCGCTGGTCGGCAAACTCCTGTGGGACGGTATTGTTGCCGTACCCGAGGTCTTCAACTCAGGGCGTCTCGCTCTTCCGCCACGAAGGGTGCGGGCCGCGAGACGAGAGCGCACGATCTTGGGATGCGGGCGAGCGGTGCAGCCGCCTGGGGCTTTTCCGACTCATCTCCTTAGTTTGCGGAGACACGGCGACGCACGGAGGAACGCAAGGCGTTGCGGCAATCGCGGATATCTGGCGGCTGACCAGAGCGGCGCGAGTCAACTCTGGCCTCGCGGGACCGCTGCATCGGGTCGACGGGCCTAGCGGGTTCACCCAGGCGGCCGAGAATCACGGAAGGACCACTTAGTGAGCGACACAACCGAAATCCTCAGCGGCGCGGCCAACGCGCCTGAGGATGCCCCCGCCGGTATCTCGGCGCCCCCCGCGGCCGGAGGGGGATCCCCTGAGGGGGACCTGGGGTCACCACGAGCGACGGCACCGACATCGAAGTCGCGCAGTCGCGGTGGTGCTGGCCTTTCCTCGATGGTCATGCCCGAATTGCAGCGGATCGCGCAAGGCCTGGGCATACCCGGCGCCGGCCGGATGCGCAAGGGCCAGCTGATCGAGGCCATCGAGGCCCGGCAGGGCGGAGGTCCTCGCCAGGACGGTAGTGCCGCGCACCGAGGTTCAGACCAGCGTGCCGCGTCCGCGGGAGCTGACGCGACCCGCCCGGTGAAGCAGGACTCTATGGAACCAGACACATACGCGCGAACCGGTATCGGAGACGGCACCAAGCCCGGCATCGGTGACGGTGTTCGCGACGGCATCGGCGCGGACGGGGCTGGGCAGCAGCTCAGCTTCTATGAGGAAGCCGGCCGACCCGGCCGCGACCGCGCGACGCGCGACAGCGGAGCTCAGGGCGCCCCCTCGCAGGGCGACGCCACCCCGCAGGCAGACGGCCAGGCGGGTGAGGTCGCTCCAGGCGACGGGCAGCGCAGCGACCGGCGCCGCCGGAACGGGCGCCGAGATGACCAGACCTCGCGCGGCCGGGATCAATCGGCTCGGGAGCAGCCTGGCCGGGACACCGGCCGCGACCAGGGCGGCCGCGATCACGGCAACCGGGACCAGGCCGGCCGCGACCAGGGCAACCGGGACCAGGGCAGCCGCGACCAGGGCGGCCGGGACCAGGGCAACGATCGCCGGGAGCCCGTTGCGGCCGGGCGAGGCCCCGGCGGGGACCAGTTCGACGAAGCAGAAGGCGGTCGGCGCCGCAGCCGCGACAGGTTCCGGAACAGGAACCGGCGACGTGACCGCCAGGCGGACCCGGAGCCCGTGATCGCCGAGGATGATGTGCTCATCCCGATCGCCGGCATCCTCGACGTGCTCGACGTCCAGGGATACGCCTTCGTGCGCACCACCGGCTACCTGCCCGGTCCCAACGACGTCTACGTCTCCCTCTCCCAGGTGCGCAAGCACGGCCTGCGCAAGGGCGACGTCATCGAGGGCGCGGTCCGCCAGCCGCGCGAGGGAGAGCGCAGGGAGAAGTTCAACGCGCTGGTCCGGCTGGACAAGGTGAACGGGCTTGACCCCGAGCTGTCCGCGTCCCGACCCGAGTTCGCCAAGCTGGTCCCGCTGTACCCGCAGGAAAGGCTCCGCCTGGAGACCGATCCGGGCAACATGACCACGCGGATCATCGACCTGATCTGCCCCATCGGCAAGGGCCAGCGCGGCCTGATCGTGTCCCCGCCGAAGGCGGGCAAGACGATGATCCTGCAGGCGATCGCCAACGCGATCACCAAGAACAACCCGGAGTGCCACCTCATGGTCGTCCTCGTCGACGAGCGGCCAGAAGAGGTCACCGATATGCAGCGGACGGTGAAGGGCGAGGTCATCCACTCCACCTTCGACCACCCGGCCGATGACCACACCACCGTCGCCGAGCTCGCCATCGAGCGCGCGAAGCGGCTGGTGGAGATGGGCCACGATGTGGTCATCCTGCTCGACAACATCACCCGGCTGGGCCGCGCGTACAACAACTCGGCGCCCGCCAGCGGCCGCATCCTGTCCGGCGGCGTGGATTCCACCGCGCTTTACCCGCCCAAGCGGTTCTTCGGCGCGGCGCGCAATATCGAGAACGGCGGATCGCTGACCATCTTGGCCGCGGCGCTGATCGAGACCGGCTCCCGGATGGACGAGGTCATCTTCGAGGAGTTCAAGGGCACCGGCAACATGGAGCTGCGGCTGCGCCGCGAGCTGGCCGAAAAGCGGCTATTCCCGGCGGTCGACGTGGACGCGTCGAGTACCCGGAAGGAAGAGATCCTGCTCTCGCCGGAAGAGCTCAAGATCACCTGGCAGCTGCGCCGGGTCTTGCACGCGCTCGAACCCCAGCAGGCGCTCGAGCTGCTCATGGAGCAGATGCGCAAGACCAAGAGCAACGCCGAGTTCCTCCTCCAGGTCCAGAAGACCACCCTCGGCTCCTGACGCCGAGGGCGGGAATGCCAGGTCAGGGAAAGTGGTTCCAT
>JASHVM010000527.1:0-4145 GCA_030044595.1 Streptosporangiaceae bacterium | reverse complement strand
ATCACCGTTCACGGCAACCAGGTGTTCGTCCTCAACGCGTGGGGCGGCGCCTCGGTGGCCGGCTTCCTCCAGTTCGGCGGTTACCTGATCCCGGTGCCGTCCTGGACCCGCGACCTGGGCCTGGGCACGAGTTCCTCGACCGTGTTCACCGGAACGCCCGGCCAGATCGGATTCACTCCCGACGGATCGCAGCTAGTCGTCACGACCAAGAACGCCGCCGACACCGTGGACGTCTTCCAGGACGGGCCATTCGGCCTGTCTGCCGAGCCGACGGTCACCTCGCTCCCCGGCGCCGTGCCGTTCGGGTTCACCTTCGACCAGTACGGGCATCTCGCCCTCGCCGAAACCGGCACCGACACTGTCGCCACCTTCGCCATCAACCCCGACGGTACCCTCACCCAGCTGGGCGCTGCCGCCACGGGCCAGGTCGCCACCTGCTGGATCACGGTTGCCCCGCAGGGCACCCTGTACGCATCCAATGCCGGCAGCGGCACCGAGTCCACCCTGAGCACCGAACCGGACGGTGCGGTAACGCTGCAGAGCACCACCCCGACCGATGCCGGCACCGTCGATGCGACGGTGGCATCTGACGGCCAGTACCTGTACGTGCAGGCCGGAGGACCCGGCAATGTCGACGCGTACCGCATCAATCCCGGCGGCTCTCTCACAGAGACCGGTTCGGTCACCGTTCCCGGCGCTGTCGGTGGCGAGGGCATCGTCGCCTCCTGACTGCAGCATCACCCTGCACCCGGCATCGGGCATCGCGAGGCGCCTAGCCACTCATCATTGGCGGGCCGCCAGCGCTGCCCGGCTGCCACAGCTCAGCTTCCCGAGCACCTGCGCAGCTCGGTCTTTGCCAGCCTCGAAATCCATCTGTGGCTCAAATCCGTGCCAGCCGCCACCACCCCGATGAGGAGAAGGCATGTCCCACCATTTCGACAGTCCGACAGCGATCGAGGACGGTCGGCTCAACCTGTGCGACGTGTACGTGTTTCCTGAAACGCCGGGCACATCGACGCTGGTGCTCACCGTCAACCCGGACTCGGGGCGGTCCAACCCGACCACGTTCCGGCCGGATGCCCTGTACGAGTTTGTCATCGCCAGCGAAGGCGGATCGCGCGAAGACCGAGCGTTCCGGATGAGCTTCGGTGAGCCGAGCGCTGACGGAACCCAGGAAATGCAGGTCCGCTACGCCGTTGGCCGGCCGAGCCGGTCAGGCCTCGAGGGAACCGAACTCGGCGTCGGCCATGCCGGGGAAGCCTTCGCGCTGAGCAATGGCGGATCAGCGTGGTTCGGCCCAGCCCACGACCCGTTCTGGGGCGACGCCGTCTCGCTGTTCGCCTTCAATCGCGCTCTGGCCGAGAACCAGTACCGTCCCGAGTTGTTCACCGGGACCCCGGGCAACCTGCTGGCTGGCCGGAACGTCACCGCCATCGCCCTTCGGGTCCCGGACGCGATGCTCGGTGGCATCGAGGTCGCCCTATGGGCCAGGATCAGACTGTACGGGCACGTCCCCCAGCGACAGGTCAGCCGGGCGGCCCATCCGTTGTTGCGGTCGTTTTTCTTCCCGCAGCCGGGCCAAGACACCGAGGCACTCAACGCCGGGTCGCCGGCCGACGACGTCGCCACGTTCGGGGAGGTCGTGCGGCGGACCGCCGTGCATGTGGCAGAACTGAGTCGGGCCGCCAACCCCGACAAGCACGCTGCGACGCTTGTCGCTGCATTCCTGCCCGACCTACTGCGGTACCGGCCCGGCCAGCCGGCGCGGTTCGCGCCCGGCACCGGAAACGGCCGCGGCCTACACGACGACGCATTCGGAACCACGCTGTCGCTGCTGGTCGGTCATCAACTCGGCGTAACTACCTCGCCCTACCCGGTGGTGCCCGAATTCCCCCACCTCGCGCCCGCCGGGCACGACGACATCCCGGCGCTTGCGGACATGCTGGGGCTGCGCGAGCACGCCGCGAAACCACCGCCTGGCTGATATCGGCGACGCGGCAGGGCTGGTGGCCATGGGGGCCAGCCAGGCTGCCGCTAGGACAGGAATCCCACCCTGCGGTGAACGCCCCGAGAAACATCAGCGCCTCCGGCCAGGCACACCGGTCAAGGCACATCCATTCGCGAGCAAAGGAAAGACCACGGCCATGAGCAGTACTTCCAACCCCGCAGGGGATCCGGAATACTTCACCAGATACAAGAATTTCGCCGTCAGCAGGTCCGCCAGCGGCGTGCTGACCGTCCGCTTCCACACGGACGGCGGACCGCACACCTTCGACGGCACGACCCATCACGACCTACCGCGCCTGCTCGAGGACATCGCTTTCGACTCCGCGAACCGGGTTCTTGTCCTCACCGGCACGGGCGACAGCTTCATCGCGAGCATTGACGGGCCAAGCCTGGGCGACATCACCAAGCCCATGGGCTTCGACGTGATGTACACAGAGGGTCGGCGCGGAGTCCAGCGGCTGGTCGACCTGGAGATCCCGATTATCGCGGCGGTCAACGGCCCGGCGCCAGTGCACAGCGAGTACGCGCTGCTGGCTGACGTGGTAATCGCCAGCGACACCACCGTCTTCTCCGACATGCCGCACCTCGCGTTCGGTATCGCCCCGGGAGACGGCCTGGTCGTGGTGTGGGAAGAGGTCCTGGGACTCAATCGAGCCCGTTACCTGGAGATAACGCAAGGCTCCTTCACCGCGCACCAGGCACATGACTGGGGAGCAGTGGCGGAGGTCGTGCCGCTCGGTCAGGTGCTGTCTCGCGCACAGGAACTTGCCGAGCAGATGACCCAGCGACCGCACTTGACCAACAAGTACATTGCTGTGGTCTTCCGCCAGCGCATCAGCCGCCGGCTGGCCGAGGGCATGCTAGCTGGGATGGCCCTGGAAAGCGTGACCGCCGCCAACCTCGCCTATCTTCAGCAGGGCTAGAAGGCCACCACGATCGTGCCGCCTGGGCCCAGGCTCCGGCGGCCGCCTGGAGCGCGATCAGCGTAGGGCGCCCTGCCACGAGGGCCTGCGCTATTGCAGTGGCTCGATAGTGAATCCCAGCTTCCCGAGTACCCTTACGGCGCCGGGCGTTCCGTTAACCAGCTGCGCGATCACTTCCCGGGGCCGGGCATCTAGGTCAAGCAGAGTCTCGTTCACGTCGAAGACGATGATCGGTTGCTGGGACATGTCCGACCTTCCGGTTCGTGGCCAGATCGACGTCGAAGCGTCTTGGTCTGGCTGCGCGGGGGCGCCCTGATGTCTGCCCAACCCATAAACAGTGCTCGCCAAGGCTGTGCTTCACATAGTCAGATCAGCTATAAGTCGCCTACGAGCCGATCACGGCCGCCTGCTGTCATTCACGCAGCGGCGAAATCGAACAGCTCACTGGGACCGACTCTGAATAACGGGCTCCGCCACAAGCGATCCGCACTGGGGTCTGGGAAGCAGCACTGCCCGCGCGAGACTTTTACTATTTCTGATCCTGATCGGCCGTTTTGTCACCCTGGAGCCGTGATGGCTTCGGTTCCGCCGCGGCCCGCCGACGACGCGGCCAACGATTGCATCCCGGCCAGCGAAAGCGGGGGAGAAGCGCCCGGCACTCTCGGCGATGTTACGAACAGTAGCAGGATGCCGGGATACGGGCGTCTCCGGCGTGGAATGGTTCGTGGAATGGCTCACCGGACAATCCCAGCGCAGCGAGTGCCATCAGTGCGATTAGGCGTGCTATCTGTGCAGGTAGAGCGTGCGGAGCGTGGGGCCGTGCTGCTCATAATCCGCCGGGCGTGGGTTCGAGCCCCACCCGCCCACCGTCCGAAAGCCCCGTCGTGCCCTTGTGCGGCCACACGCGGCCGTGGGTGCCCTGCAGGGGGGCGCTCACGTCGATACGGTCGGCAGCCTGATCCGCGACGCACCTAGCTCGCGGTTGCGCTAGCGCGGAAAGGCTAGGAACTCGCCGCTCGCTCCCACGGCGTAACGTCCAGCCGCTGTGCGTAGAGCCGCTCGTAGAACGGCCGGTGGTGGGCGGCGATCCGGGCCAGGCCGGGGGAGTTCTCAACGGTGTGCGGGTACACGTGCTCGTGGTGCTCGAAGCCGGAACTGACGCTGGCGTCCGCGTGCCAGCGTGCGTACTGGCGCCATTCAGGCTGTTCACCGGGC
>JASHVM010000054.1:0-4625 GCA_030044595.1 Streptosporangiaceae bacterium | reverse complement strand
AGCACCCGGGCGCGCGGGTCCTCGGCCCGGTAGACCCGGTGCCCGAACCCCATCAGCCGTTCGCCGCGGTCGAGGGTGGCTTTGACGTATCCCTCGGCGTCTCCGGTCCGCTCGACCTCCTCGATCATGCCCAGGACGCGGGCTGGCGCGCCGCCGTGCAGCGGCCCGGACATCGCGCCGACCGCGCCGGACAGCGCGGCGGCGACGTCGGCCCCGGTCGACGCGATGACCCGCGCGGTGAAGGTGGACGCGTTCATGCCGTGCTCGGCGGCCGACGTCCAGTACGAGTCAACCGCCTTCACGTGCCGCGGATCAGGCTCGCCGCGCCAGCGGATCATGAACCGTTCGGTGATCGTCGCCGCCTCGTCCACCCGGCGCTGCGGTACCATCGGCAGCCCGAGCCCGCGGGCGGCCTGGGCCACGAACGACAACGCCATGACCGAGGCGCGGGCCAGGTCTTCGCGGGCCTCCTCGTCGCCGATGTCGAGCAGCGGGCGCAGCCCCCAGGCGGGCGCGAGCATGGCCAGGGCGCTCTGCACGTCGACCCGGATGTCACCGGAGTGGACCGGGATCGGATAAGGCTCGGCCGGCGGCAGCCCGGGCGCGAAGGCGTTATCGACCAGAAGGCCCCAGACATGCCCGTAAGAGACGTGCCCGACCAGTTCTTCAATGTCGACTCCCCGGTAGCGGAGCGCGCCGCCCTGTTTATCCGGCTCGGCGATCTCGGTCTCGAAGGCGATGACCCCTTCGAGACCCGGCTTGAAATCCGACATCGGTGTTTCCTCTCGTCGTCCTCATGGGTGTCAGGAGGTCACCGCATACCCTGAGCTGGGCCGAGCCCCACCGTAAGGCCTCGTGAGAACCGCTCAGCAGGCGCGGGGATAATTCAGCCTAATCGTTCAGCCGCGCTGACCCGGGTTGCGGCAGCCGGAACAGGTGTGAGGATCATTACGCATGGACACGACACAGCCTGCCCCGGATTCTGCCACCCGGTCAGAGCGCGCCGACGGCCGCGGTCCGGCGGCTTTGTCCGAAGCCATGATGGCCGCTGACCCCATGGCCCAGTTCGCCCTCTGGATGTCGGAGGCCGAGGCGAGCGGCCTGGCGGAGCCGACCGCGATGGTGCTGGCCACCACGTCCGCAGACGGCCGCCCGCGAGCCCGTACCGTGCTGCTGAAGGCGCATGACCAGGCGGGCTTCACCTTCTACAGCAACCGGACCTCGCGCAAGGGCAGGGACCTCGCGGCGCATCCCTGGGCGTCGGTCGTCTTTCCCTGGTACGCGATGGGCCGTCAGGTGACCGCCGAGGGCGGCGTGACCACGATGTCGCAGTCCGGCAGCGAACCGTATTTCTACTCCAGGCCGCGTATGTCGCAGATCGGCGCGTGGGCCAGCAGGCAGTCGCAGGTCATCGGCTCCCGCGCGGACCTTGACCGCCGCGTGGCCGAGCTGGAGCGGCGCTGGCCGCCGCCGGCGCGCGTCCCGATGCCCGACTTCTGGGGCGGGTACGTGCTCGTCCCCGAGACAGTCGAATTCTGGCAGGCGGGCGCGTACCGTCTGCATGACCGCCTGCGTTACCGGCGCCAGGGCGACGGCTGGACCATCGAGCGTCTTTCCCCCTGAGCAGGGCAAGCCCCTGCGGCCAGCAAAGCCATTGGCTGCGCGGCATAGCATCACAAGCAGGAGGATGAACAGTTGACAGCCCAGGGGCTCATTGACACGACGGAGATGTACCTCCGCACCATCTTCGAACTCGAGGAGGAGGGCGTCACCCCGTTGCGGGCCCGCATCGCCGAGCGGCTCGCGCAGAGCGGCCCGACGGTCAGCCAGACGGTGGCGAGGATGGAGCGCGACGGCCTGCTGCACGTTCTCGGCGACCGGCAGCTGGCCCTGAGCGATCACGGCCGGACGCTCGCCACCCGGGTGATGCGCAAGCACCGGCTGGCCGAATGCCTGCTGGTCGACGTGATCAAGCTGCCGTGGGAGGAGGTGCACATCGAGGCGTGCCGCTGGGAGCACGTGATCTCCGAGAACGTGGAGCGCCGCCTGGTCGAGCTTCTCGGTTACCCGGTCCGCTGCCCGCACGGCAACCTGATCCCCGGCCTGGCCGAGCTCGGCGTCCTCGGGGAGGCCGCCGAGCGGGTGCGCACGGCCGCGGACGAGACGGGCGAGGCGATGACGAAGGTCGCCTCCGCGGGCACCACGCCGGCCGTCATCCGGCGGATCGGCGAGCATATTCAGAGCGATCGCGTTCTGATGCTTAAACTCAGGCGCGCCGGGATACAACCCGGACGCGAGGTGATACTCATGGCGTGCGACGACGGCGTGCGTGTGGCATCCGCCGGCTCGGCGGACTACGTGGACCTCCCCGGCCCGGTCGCTGCTCACATATTCGTGTCCCTGAACGGCCGTTGTCAGCCCGTGGCCGGAGCGTGATCATGTCGTGCGGCAGCGCCGCCGGGGGCGCGGAGCGCGGGGCATGACCGGCGGGGGCGACCGGGATGAGGCCGCGTTCGACGCGTGCCTCCCGGCGGACGTGGTGCTGGACCGGGCCGACGTGGGAATCGTGGTCGCCGACCGGCTCGGGGATCTCCAGTACGTCAACGAGTACGCGGCGCGGCTGTTCCGGATTTCCGGCGACGTGTCGCGCCTGGCCGACCGCTCGGTTCATTCCCTCGGCCTGTTCGCCGGCGATGACCAGCGCAAGCTGGATGATCTCGCCGGGCAGGTGCTGCTCGGCCGGTCCTGGGAGGGGACCTTCGAAGCCGTCCGGCCCGACGGGTCGCGCGCGCTCACGCGCGGCTTCGCCGTGCCGTTCCGCCGGCCCGGCGGCGACGCCGACGGGATGGTCATCCTGGTCCGCGAGGCGAGCAAGCTGGACAGCCAGTGGCAGCAGGACCGGATCGCCTTGCTCGACCGGGTCGGCGAGCGGCTGGCCGGGTCGCTCGAGATCGGCACCACGCTGAAGCACGTGGCGGAGATCTTGGTGCCGCAGTTCGCCGATCACTGCTTCATCGACCTGTTCCAGGGCGAGCAGCTGATCCGCCGGGTGCAGCGGCACGCCAGCAACTGGGTACCGCCGCCGGGCACGTGGGCCCAGGACGGCGAGCAGATTCACTATCCGGAGGGCCATTGGTGCCAGCAGGCGATGGCGCGCCTGGACACGATCGTGGTCACCGACCTGGACATCGAGCACTACCCGGCGCCGAGCGCGGAGAGCCTCGCAGCCGGTCACGAGGCCGGGCTCACCTCGGTGCTGGCCGCGCCGCTGTACGCCCGGGGAGAGCTGCTCGGCGTGCTGACGTTGGCCCTGTCCCGGCTCACCGACCGCGAGGAGCGCAATTACGACCCGCCCGACCGGGACCTCATCGGCGCCATCGCCAGCCGGGTGGCCGTCGCGATCGACAACGCGATGCTGTTCGAGACCGAGCGGCAGACCGCTCTGGCCTTCCAGAAGAGCCTGCTGCCGCAGGTGATCCCGGACCTGGACGGGCTCGAGGTCGCCTGCCGGTACGTGCCGGCCAAGCCGCTGGAAGCGCAGGGCCAGGGCATCCAGACTCAGGTCGGCGGCGACTGGTATGACATCATCCCGCTGGCCGCCGGGCGGGTCGGCATTGTCATCGGCGACGTGGAGGGCAGGGGTCCGCGGGCCGCGGCGATCATGGGCCAGCTGCGCGCCGCGCTGCGGGCGTTCGCGCAAGACGAGAAGTCCCCGGCCGACATCATGCGCAAGCTCGATGACTGGTGCCGGTCGCTGGCGCCCGCCGATGAGGCCGGGGTGCCGCTGGCCGGCGACCCGCCCACGGCGAGCTGCATCTACATGATCTACGACGCGTGGTCACGTGAGCTGACCTTCGCCAACGCGGGGCACGACGCTCCGCTGCTGGTCACCGGCGGGCAGGCCAGGCAGCTCGAGTTCTTGCACAAGGGCGTCCTGCTCGGCGTGCGCGGCAAGGGGATCCGCGGGCTGCCCACGTACAAGGAGCAGACGATCGTGGTGCCGCCCGGGGCGATCCTCGTGTTTTACACCGACGGCCTGACCGACCGGCGGACGCGCGCCGACGGCTCCGGGGACTACTCAGAGACCGAGGCGGTGGAGATGCTGGAGCACGCGGTCCGGGCGGCCGCGGCCAGCGGTGACGCCGACGCCGTGGCCACCGCGGCCGAGTACGCGGTGCCGGGGGACATCGACGATGACATGGCCATCTTGGTGGTCAAGTCCTCACCGTCGGAGCTCGCCTCGATCGACCGCGTCTTCCCCGCCGAGCCGATCATGGTCTCCGAGTCGCGGCGGCTGGCCGCGCAGACGTTCAGGTCGTGGGGCATGGACGCCGAGCAGACCGAGCTCGGGTGCCTGCTGGTCTCCGAGGTGGTCACCAACGCCGTCCTGCACGCCTCGGTCACGCCGAGCCCCGGCCGCGGGCTTGATTTCGACCTCGACCCGGCGATCACGCCCGGCCCGGCCAGCACCCCCTTCGCCCCGGCACCGGCGGCCCGCCCCCGGGGACGGACGCCGGCGGCGATCAAGGCCGTCGTGCCGGTCCAGGGCGGTACGGTGCCGGTGCAGGGCGGTACGGTGCCGGTGCAGGGCGGTACGGTGCCGGTGCAGGGCGGTACGGTGCCGG
>JASHVM010000005.1:0-8528 GCA_030044595.1 Streptosporangiaceae bacterium | reverse complement strand
TACCGGGACGACGGGATCGTGCTGCGGACGCAGAAGCTGGGCGAGGCGGACCGGATCATCACCATCCTGGGCCGGAGCACCGGCCGGGTCCGCGCGGTAGCCAAGGGCGTCCGCCGGACGAAGTCCCGGTTCGGTGCCCGGCTCGAGCCGTTCACGCACGTCGACCTGATGCTGCACCCGGGGCGGTCGCTGGACGTGATCACGCAGGCCGAGGTGATCCGGCCCTACGGTCAGCCGCTGGTCGGCGATTACCCCCGCTACACCGCGGGCGTGGCCATGCTGGAGACGACCGAGCGGTTCACCGCGGTGGAAAAGGAACCCGCGCTGCGCCAGCTGCTGCTCCTCATCGGCGGGCTGCGAACCCTCGGCGAGGCGCAGCATGATCCCCGCCTGGTCTTGGATGCCTTCTTGTTGCGCTCGCTGGCGGTGGCCGGGTACGCGCCGGTGCTGGAGGAATGCGCCCGCTGCGGCGGAGAGCGCCGGCTGTCGGCGTTCGCCGTCCCCGCCGGGGGCATGGTGTGCGCCTCCTGCCGCCCGCCCGGCGCGGCCTCGCCCGCGCCGGCGACGGTGGCCCTGATGCTCGCGCTGCTGCGCGGAGACTGGGACAGCGCCGACCGCAGCGAGCGAAGGCACCGGGTAGAGTGCAGCGGGCTGGTGGCCGCCTACCTTCAGTGGCACCTGGAGCATTCGATCCGTTCACTTCGTCACGTGGAGCGCGTCTAAATGAGCGAGCGGAACCTCACGACCGGGGGTCCGGGTTCCGCGGCGGTACGCCCGCCCGATCCACATCCGAGCGGCGTGCAGCCGCCCGACATACCTCCCGAGCTGGTGCCCAGGCACGTGGCCCTGGTCATGGACGGCGACGGCCGGTGGGCGAAAAAACGCGGGCTGCCCAGGACCGAGGGCCATAAGCGGGGCGAGTCCTCGCTGCTGGACGTGATCATGGGAGCGATCGAGCTCGGCATCCCGTGCCTGTCCGCCTACGCCTTCTCGACCGAGAACTGGCGGCGCTCGCCGGACGAAGTGCGGTTCCTGATGGGCTTCAACCGCGATGTCATTCACCGGCGCCGTGACCTGCTGAACGACATGGGCGTCCGGATCAGGTGGGCCGGGCGCCGGCCCCGGCTCTGGCGCAGCGTCATCAGCGAATTGGAGGACGCCGAGCGGATGTCCGCCGGGAACTCCGTGCTGACCCTGCAATTCTGCGTCAACTACGGAGGGCGCGCGGAGATCGCCGCGGCGGCCGCCGCGATCGCCGCGGAGGCGGCGGCCGGAAAACTCCGCCCGGAGAAGATCGATGAAAAGGTGTTCGCGCGCTACCTGGACGAGCCTGAGCTCCCGGACGTTGACCTTTTCGTCAGGTCATCCGGCGAGCAGCGCCTTTCCAATTTCCTGCTGTGGCAGTCGGCCTACGCCGAGCTGGTCTTCCTGGATACCCTCTGGCCGGATTTCGACCGGCGTCACTTGTGGCACGCCTGCGAGATCTACGCCAGCCGCGACCGCAGGTACGGCGGCGCCGAGCCAAACCCGGTTCCGCCCCCCGAAGACCCGGCCCTTTAGCAGCGCTCAGGTACCTGCCCGCCGAATTCAGTTCGCGATCATCGCGCGATGCTCCTAAGCTGAGGGCCTCCGGTCACCCAGACCCGCGGACCGTACCGGAACCAGCACAGGGATCGCGCTCGCCGCACCCGCCGACCGCCAGCCGGATGGAGACCTCTGATGGCACTGCGCAGTGACCGGCTCGATGCCGTTGTCAACCTGAGCAAGCGACGGGGCTTCGTCTACCCGTCCAGCGAGATCTACGGTGGCCTGCGGGCTTCCTGGGACTACGGCCCGCTCGGCGTCGAGCTGAAGAACAACATCAAGCGCCAGTGGTGGCGGACGATGGTGACCGAGCGCGACGACATCGTCGGCCTCGACTCGTCGGTCATCCTCGCCCCGGAGGTGTGGGTGGCGAGCGGTCACGTCACCGAGTTCGTCGACCCGCTCACCGAGTGCCTGGTCTGCCATAAGCGGTACCGCGCCGACCAGCTGATCGAGGCGTACGAGGAAAAGCACCGCCACGCCCCGGCCAACGGGCTCGCCGACATCACCTGCCCGAACTGCGGCACGAAGGGCGCGTTCACCGAGCCGCGCATGTTCAACGGCCTGCTGCGCACCCACCTCGGCCCGGTGGAGGACGAGTCGGGCCTGGCCTACCTGCGCCCGGAGACCGCGCAGGGCATCTTCATCAACTTCAAGAACGTGCTGCAGACCTCGCGCCGCAAGATCCCGTTCGGCATCGGCCAGATCGGCAAGTCGTTCCGCAACGAGATCACCCCGGGTAACTTCATCTTCCGCACCAGGGAATTCGAGCAGATGGAGATGGAGTTCTTCGTCCGCCCGGGCACCGACGAGGAATGGCACGAGCGCTGGATCGAGGAACGGTTCGGCTGGTATACCGACCTCGGCATCCGCAAGGAGAACCTGCGCCTCTACGAGCACCCCGCGGAAAAGCGCTCGCACTATTCCAAGCGCACCGTCGACATCGAGTACAAGTTTGACTTCGCGGGCAGCGAGTGGGGCGAGCTGGAGGGAATCGCCAACCGCACCGATTATGACCTGACCACCCATCAGAACGCGTCCGGCCACGACATGTCCTACCTCGACCAGGAGTCAGGCGAGCGGTTCATCCCCTACGTGATCGAGCCCGCGGCCGGCGTCGACCGGGGCGCGCTGGTGTTCCTGCTCGACGCGTACGCCGAGGACGAGGCGCCGGACGCCAAGGGCCGCCTGGAAAAGCGGACCGTGCTGCGGCTGGACCGCAGGCTCGCGCCGGTCAAGGCCGCGGTGCTGCCGCTGTCGCGCAACCCCGAGCTGTCGCCCAAGGCCCGCGATCTCGCTGCGGACCTGCGCAAGCACTGGACCACCGACTTCGACGACGCCAGCGCCATCGGCCGCCGGTACCGGCGGCAGGACGAGATCGGCACCCCGTACTGCGTCACCGTCGACTTCGACACCCTGGACGACCAGGCGGTAACGGTCCGGGACCGCGACTCCATGCGCCAGGAGCGCGTCGGCGTCGACAGCGTCGTGTCCTACCTGACCGAGCGCCTCGGCCCCTGCTGACGGCGCGCTATCTCCGAGGCAAGTACCCAGGCTCGTTCGGGAAAATCTCTTTATCCCGAACGGTCCCGGGTGTCACCTGTCAGCGCCGCCAGGACCTCATCCAGGCCGGGCCCGGGGGCGTGCCGGGAGCGGCTGTAGATCTCCGCCGCGGCCTTATGAAAGCCCTCCGGGAGGCCTGCCGCGCCCATGGCCGCGGCGATCTCTTCCATCTCGGCGATCCAGCGCCAGCCCTTGGCCGCCGCGGACCGGGCCGCGCCGGCCGAGCGACCGGCCAGACCGGGCTGGGACATCGCCCACTCGGCCAGCAGCGTGTCCTCCACGCCCTCGGCGCGGGCCAGCGCCCGCGCCGCCAGGACCAGCGCCGCGGTGCCCTTGGTCCAGGATGCGTACGCCATTTTCACCGCCGACGCCGCCCCGGTCGCCGAACCCGCGTCAACCACGCGCGCGTCAACCACGCGCGCGTCGACCGCCGTGCCCTCGAACAGCCGCCGGACCTCGCTGGCCTGCGCGCCAGCAAGGTAGAGCCGGGTGCGGCCGGGAGCCGTCGGCGGCGGCCCGATGATTCCCCCGTCGACGTACGCGGCGCCGCCGGCCTGCACGATGCCGGCGACCTCGCGCGCGGTCGCCGGTGAGATCGCGTTGGCGTCGACGAAGATGCCGCCGAACCCGGCCCCGGCCACCTGGCGGGCGACGTCGAGCGCCGCGTGCGGCGGGCAGATCGACACGACGATGTCCGCCCGCCGGACCAAGCCGGCCAGGCCCCCGTCGGCGGCGGTCAGCCCCGCCGCCTTCGCGCGCGCCGCGGTCGCCGCGCTGCGCCCTCCCGGGATCCACACCACCTGGTGCCCGCCCTCGGCCAGGCACAGCCCGACCGCGGCGCCCATTTCGCCGGGGTGCAGCAGCCCGACTGTCTCGTCGCTCATACCCTCATTGTCACCAGATCCGGGAGCCCGTGCGCCCGGCCGCGCGCCACTAAGGGCTTACGTCCCTGCACGGAAGGCCGGCGCCGACGGTAGAGTCCCGAGTGAATACATGATGTCGCGCGCTGCGAGGAGCAGGAAGTGCCGAAGCTCGTCTATGACTTCACCGAGGGAAACAAGGACCTTAAGGACCTACTGGGCGGCAAGGGCGCCAACCTGGCCGAGATGACCAACATCGGCCTGCCGGTCCCGCCCGGATTCACCATTACCACCGAGGCCTGCCGTTATTACCTGGAACAAGGCACCACGCCAGAAGGCCTCGACGAGGAAATCGCGGCCCACCTGGACCAGCTGGAAAGCACGATGGGCCGCAAGCTCGGCGATCCGGCCGACCCGCTGCTCGTCAGCGTCAGGTCCGGGGCCAAGTTCTCCATGCCGGGCATGATGGAGACCGTCCTCAACATCGGCCTGTCCGACGAGTCGGTGCAGGGCCTGGCCAAGCAGGCCGGCAACGAGCGGTTCGCCTGGGACTCCTACCGGCGCCTGATCCAGATGTTCGGCAAGACGGTGCTCGATATCGACGGCGAGCACTTCGAGCACGCCCTCGACCAGGCCAAGCAGGCCAAGGGCGTCCGCAACGACGTCGACCTGGACGCGGCCGACCTGCAGAACCTCGTCGCGACGTTCAAGGACATCGTCAAGACGCAGACCGGGGACGACTTCCCTCAGGATCCCAGGGAGCAGATGGACCTGGCCATCAGGGCCGTGTTCGACTCCTGGAACGCGCCGCGCGCCATCCTCTACCGCCGGCAGGAGCGCATCCCCGCGGACCTGGGCACGGCCGTGAACGTGGTCGCGATGGTGTTCGGCAACCTGGGCCTGGACTCGGGCACCGGCGTGGCGTTCACCAGGGATCCCGGCACCGGCGCCCAGGGCGTGTACGGCGACTACCTGCAAAACGCGCAGGGCGAGGACGTCGTGGCCGGCATCAGGAACACCGTCCCGCTGCAGGACCTGGAGAACATCGACAAGGCGTCGTTCGACCAGCTGATGCAGATCATGCGCACGCTGGAGAACCACTACCGCGACCTGTGCGACATCGAGTTCACCATCGAGCGCGGCAAGCTGTGGATGCTGCAGACCCGGGTGGGCAAGCGCACCGCCGCGGCGGCGTTCCGCATCGCCATCCAGCTCGTGGACCAGGGGCTCATCGACATGGACGAGGCGCTCAGCCGGGTCTCCGGTGACGAGCTGGCCCGGCTGATGTTCCCCAGGTTCGACACCAGCGCCCAGGTCACCAAGATCGCCACCGGCATCAGCGCGTCGCCCGGCGCAGCGGTCGGCAAGGCCGTCTTCGACTCGGCCCGCGCGGTCGAACTGGCCGCCGACGGCGAGAAGGTGATCCTGGTCCGCCGCGAGACCAACCCGGACGACCTGCACGGCATGATCGCCGCTCAGGGCATCCTGACCAGCCGCGGCGGCAAGACCAGCCACGCGGCCGTGGTCGCCCGCGGCATGGGCAAGACCTGCGTCTGCGGCGCCGAAGAACTCGACGTGGACACCAAGGCCAGGATGTTCACCGCCCCGGGCGGCGTCACGGTCCGCGAGGGCGACGTGATCTCCATCGACGGGACCAGCGGCGTGGTCTACGCCGGCGAGGTCCCGGTCGTCTCGTCCGCGGTCGTGCGGTATTTCGAAGGCGAGCTGCACCCGCACTCCGACGAGGCCGACGACCTGATCCGGGCCGTGCACACGATCATGGTGCACGCCGATGACAAGCGCCGCCTCGGCGTGTACGCCAACGCCGACACCGGCCCGGACTGCGCCCGGGCCCGCCGGTTCGGCGCCGGCGGCGTCGGCCTGGTCCGCACCGAGCACATGTTCCTCGGCGAGCGCCGCCAGCTGGTCGAGGACCTCATCCTGGCCGAGACGGACGAGGACCGCCAGCGCGCGCTGGACGCCCTGGAGCCGCTGCAGCGCGGGGACTTCGTGGAGATCCTCGACGCCATGGACGGCCTGCCGGTGACGATCCGGCTGATCGACCCGCCGCTGCACGAGTTCCTTCCTGACGTCACGGACCTGTCCGTGCGCATCGCCCTGGCCGGCGAGGCGGCCACCGAGAAGGACAAGAAGCTGCTCGCCGCGGTCCGCAGGCTGCACGAGCAGAACCCGATGCTCGGCCTGCGCGGCGTCCGGCTCGGCCTGGTCATCCCGGGCCTGCCCGACATGCAGGTCCGCGCGATCGCGCACGCGGCCGCGCAGCTCAAGCAGGCCGGCCGGGACCCGCGGCCGGAGGTCATGATCCCGCTCACCGCCACCGTGCAGGAGATGGAGATCAGCCGCGAGCAGACCGAGAAGGTGCTCCTGGAGGTCGAGGAAGAGACCGGCACCCACGTGCACACGCTGATCGGCACGATGATCGAGGTGCCGCGGGCGGCTCTCAACGCGGGCCCGATCGCCGGGAGCGCGGAGTTCTTCTCCTTCGGCACCAACGACCTGACGCAGATGACCTGGGGTTTCTCCCGCGACGACGTGGAGGGCGCGTTCTTCAGCAAGTACATCGACCTGGGTATCTTCGGCGTCTCCCCGTTCGAGACCATCGACCGGGACGGCGTCGGCCGCCTGGTCGACATCGCGGTCCGCGAGGGCAAGCAGGCCCGGCCGGACATCGAGCTCGGCGTCTGCGGCGAGCACGGCGGCGACCCGGACTCGGTGCACTTCTTCCATCAGGTCGGCCTGAACTACGTGTCCTGCTCACCGTTCCGCGTCCCGATCGCCCGCCTGGAGGCAGGCCGCGCCGCGCTGGCCGGCGGTGGCTCTGACAGCAGGTAGAAAGGGTTAATGCCCGGATACGACGAGAACGCCACGGCCCGCTGGGTGGCGGAGCCGCCCAAGCGGGCCGGGCGTACCGACTTCGAGCGGGACCGCGCCCGCGTCCTGCACAGCGCCGCGCTGCGCAGGCTGGCCGCCAAGACCCAGGTGGTGACGGCCGGATCGGCCGACTTTCCCCGCACCAGGCTGACCCACTCGCTCGAGTGCGCGCAGATCGGGCGGGAGCTCGGCCGCGAGATCGGCTGCGATCCGGACCTGGTGGATGCCGCCTGCCTGGCTCATGACATCGGCCACAGTCCGTTCGGCCATAACGGCGAATTCGCGCTCAACGAGCTGGCCGATCCGTGCGGCGGGTTCGAGGGCAACGCGCAGTCCCTGCGCCTGCTCACCAGGCTCGAGCCCAAGGTGGTCGGCGCCGGGCTGAACCTGACCCGCGCCACCCTCGACGCGACCCTCAAGTACCCCTGGTTCGCCGGCGGCCGCGCGAAATACGGCGTCTACGCCGAGGACGCGGAGGTGTTCGGCTGGATCAGGGACGGCGCGCCAGCCGGGCGGCCGTGCCTTGAGGCCCAGGTCATGGACTGGGCCGACGACGTGGCCTACTCGGTCCACGACCTGGAAGACGGCTTTCACGCTGGCCTGATCACCCTGAAAGACCTTAATTCTTCGGCCGAACGGACGGTGGTCTCACAGGTCACGGCGGCCAGTTACTGCGACGACGGCGTCTCGGTCGACGAACTCAGCGACGTTCTGGACTCGCTGCTCGCCCACCAGGTGTGGCCGGCCTCCTACGACGGCGGCCCGGAAACCGTGGCCGCGCTGAAGAACCTGACCAGCGAGCTGATCGGCCGCTTCTGCCTGGCCGCCCAGCAGGCCACCCTCGCCGCCTACTGCGATGCCCCCCTTACCCACCCTCACCCGCTGACCCGGTACGCCGGCGACCTGATCGTGCCGCGGCAGCAGCGGCTGGAGTGCGCGCTGCTGAAGGGGATCACCGCGCACTTCGTGATGACCCGGGCCGGGGTGGTCGCGGCCCAGGCCCGGGAGCGCGAGCTGCTGGCCGAACTCGCCTACGCCATCGAGCGCGGCGCGCCGCAGACGCTCGACCCGCTGCTGCGCCCGTCCTGGGACAGCGCCGGAACCGCCGCCGCGCGCCGCCGTGTCGTCATCGACCAGGTGGCCTCGCTCACCGACACCTCGGCCATCGCCTGGCATCACCGCCTCTGCGCCTGAATAACGCCCTGTGGCCCCGGCGCGTCGTGACTTAGGGGAAGAATAGGGCGCATGCCTACCTTTGTGATCGCAGGCGCCAGCCTGGCCGGGGCCAAGGCCGCCGAGACGCTGCGCGATGAGGGGTTCGACGGCGAGATCACGCTCCTGGGCACCGAGCCGGAACGCCCGTATGAGCGCCCGCCGTTGTCCAAGGGGTACCTGCTGGGCAACGATCCGCGCGACGTCATCTACGTGCACCCCGCCGACTGGTACGCCGAACACGGCGTGGACTTCCGCCCCGGCGTCACGGTCACCGCCATCGATCCCGGCGCGGCCGCCGTCACAACCTCCGGCGCCGGGGGAACCGAGGTGCTGCGCTACGACAAGCTGCTGCTCACCACCGGTGCCTCGCCCCGTAGGCTCACCTTCCCCGGCTCCGACCTGGACGAGGTGCTG
>JASHVM010000526.1:0-5370 GCA_030044595.1 Streptosporangiaceae bacterium | reverse complement strand
GCGCCTCGAGCCTTCAGCGCCTTCCGACGGCCGGGAACCGGTCGTCATAGCCGGCCCCGCCCCGGCTGGTGAGCATGTCGCGTAGCTCATCCGTGATGGGGTCTGGATACAGGTCAAGAGTCGCTTCAAGTTCACGCCGTTGGGCCGGGGTTGAATACGCGGCCAGCTCACGCTCGAGCTCGGAGTACCTCATGCTGTCCGGCCTGGGACGCCCGGGCATCAGCAAGGCGGACACGAGGAACATGAGTCCGGGAAGGAGAATCACGCCGCCTGGGCCGCCGCGCAGCAAGGCGCCGGTCACCGTGAGCACCGCTCCGGCCAGCAGGGGCCGCCAGCGATCCCGCACGCCGCGGGCCAGAGGCATCAGGCCGGCGAGTGAAAGCAGCGCGCCGGTGCGGATCCACGCGCGGATCCGCCTGGTGCGTGTGGGCCGCGTGAACCTCCAGGCATCGCGCCTGTCGACCGGGCCGGCGGACTGGCTCCACACGACGAGGTTCTGACGCCGTAGCCGCAGGCTCATCGCAGCCTCCTGAACCCCAGGCTCCGCTCTGCGTGTCTCCAATGGTACGCTCCTGGGCGCTAACGGAACCCGTCCCGCAGGGCCGGATAGGGCTCGCGAACAAGCCCCCGTCAGCAGCGAGCCCGAGCCTGTCATCGGAGCGTGAGCCAGCGCTCCATGCAGGCCAGAAGCTCGTCCGTGTCGACCGGCTTGGTGACGTAGTCGCTGGCGCCCGCGGCGATGCTCTTCTCCCTGTCGCCGGGCATGGCCCTGGCGGTTACCGCGATGATGGGCAGCTCGGCGAAGGCGGGCATCTGCCTGATCTTCTTCATCGTCGTGTAGCCGTCCATTTCCGGCATCATCACGTCCATCAAGATGAGGTCGGTGTCGTCGGCCGTCAGCAGCGCTTCGATGCCCTTGCGGCCGTTGGGTGCCTGAGCCACGGTCATGCCGTGAAGTTCCAGCGTGCTCGTGATCGCGAAGACGTTGCGCGCGTCGTCGTCGATCACGAGAACCCTCCGGCCGCGCAGCGCTTCGTGACCCTCCGCCACCGGAACGGGCGTACGCACCCCAGCCTCGGCCGGTTCGCTGACGAGCGCCGGCACGTGTTCCGGCAGAGCGGCGGACAGGTGCAGCGTGATGCGCTCGCGCAGTTCGTCCAGCGAAGGAAGCAGCTCAAGCGGCCGGGAACCGAAACGCAACCGCGCGAGTCGGACCTCGGCGCTGTCCAGCTTGTCCCTCGTGTGGGCGAGCACCGGGATGTCGCGCAGGACGGGGTCCTCCTGGAGCCGGTCGAGGAAGGCGAACGCGGAAGCGTCGGCGAGGCCGAGATCCAGCACGACGCACTGGTATTCCGCGGCACTGAGCGCCTCAATACCCTGCTCCGGGCTGAGCGCCGTGCTTACGTGGACCGGCCCGTGGATGCCGGTGAGATCCGATACCGCGCTATGGGCGAGCAGCGTCAGCAGCCCGCCGCGCGCGCCTTCGAGGACCAGCAGGCGTCGGCCGGCCGGCCCCCCGTCATCCGGCACGGCCGCCTGCATTTGCGGGGCCCGGGTCGCGTCGGCGGCGTCCTCCTGCGCAGACCACCCCTTCCCGTAGGCAAGCTCTGCCTCCAGGCCCCCCTGGTGCAGCTCGCACGGCAGGTAAAGCGTGAAGGTACTGCCCTGGCTGAGTTCGCTTTCCGCGGTGATCTCGCCGCCGAGCAGGGCACCGACCTCGCGGGCGATCGACAGCCCGAGCCCGGTACCGCCGTAGCGTCGGCTGAGGGTGCCGTCGCCCTGCTGGAACGCGCCGAAGATCGTGGTGAGGTTCTCCGGCGCGATGCCGATGCCGGTGTCGGTCACGGCGAAGGCCAGCACGTCGACGCCTTCGGGCGCCCGTCGGCTGGGTCCGGGCTGGTCAAGGGTCGGGGCCGGGCCGACACGGAGCAGGACGTGACCGCTTTCGGTGAACTTGACCGCGTTCGACAGCAGGTTTCCGAGTACCTGGCGTAGCCGCTGGCGGTCGGTGAACAGCTCGGACGGAGCTCCCGGGTCGGCCTCGACCGCGAATTCCAGTCCCTTCTCCGCGGTGAGCGGCTGGAACGTGGCCTGGATGTCCTCGAGCAGCGCTTGGAGTGAGAAGCGTTCCGCGTGGATGTCCATCCGGCCCGCCTCTACCTTGGACAGGTCGAGGATGTCGTTGATCAGCTGCAGCAGGTCGGAGCCGGCCGAGTGGATGACGTTGGCGTACTCGACCTGCTTGGCGCTGAGATTCCTGCCGGGATTCTGGGCTAGCAGCCGGGCCAGGATCAGCAGGCTGTTGAGCGGGGTACGCAGCTCATGCGACATGTTGGCCAGGAACTGCGACTTGTACTTGGACGCCAGCGCCAGCTGCTGCGCTCGCTCCTCGATCTCCTGCCTGGCCTGCTCGATCTCGGCGTTCTTCGTCTCGATGTCACGGTTCTGCGCGGCCAGCAGGGCCGCCTTGTCTTCCAGCTCGGCGTTGGACCGCTGCAATTCCACCTGCTGGGCCTGCAGCTCCTCCGATCGCGCCTGCAGCTCGGACGCGAGCCGTTGTGACTCGTCCAGCAGCGCGTCGGTGCGCGCGTTGGCGATGATCGTGTTGAAGTTGACCCCGAGGGTCTCCGTGAGCTGCTCGAGGAAATCGGTCTGCACCTGGCTGAACGAGGTGAGCGAGGCGAGCTCGATGACTCCGAGCACCTGGTCCTCGAACAAGATGGGCACGATCGCCAGGTTCGTCGGCGGCGCCTCGCCCAGGCCCGAGGAAATCGATACGTAGCCCTCGGGCAGGTTCGCGACGACGATGGACCGCTTGCTCCGGGCCACCTGGCCGATCAGGGACTGGCCGAGCCGGTAATGGACCGGGGCCGCCTTGTCGGCCCGCAGCCCGTAGCCGGCGATGAGGCGGAGCTGGGTGTCGCCGTCGGCTGGCTCGGACAGGAAGAAAGTGCCGTGCTGCGCGCCGACGAGCGGGGTGAGCTCATCCATGATCAGCTCTGCCACCACGGCCAGGTCCCGGTGGCCCTGCATCATGCCCGCGATGCGAGCCAGGTTGGTCTTCAGCCAGTCCTGCTGCTGGTTGGCCCGGATGGTCTCGCGCAGCGACTGGACCATCGCGTTGATGTTGTCCTTCAGCTCCGCGACCTCGCCCTGGGCTTCCACGGATATGGACCGGGTCAGGTCGCCGGAGGCGACCGCGCTGGTCACCTCGGCGATCGCGCGGACCTGCCTGGTCAGGTTCCCGGCCAGCTCGTTGACGTTCTCGGTCAGCCGCTTCCAGGTGCCGGAGACGCCCTCCACCTCGGCTTGCCCGCCCAGCCGCCCCTCGCTGCCGACCTCGCGGGCGACGCGGGTCACCTCGGCCGCGAACGACGAGAGCTGGTCGACCATGGTGTTGATGGTGGTCTTGAGCTCGAGGATCTCCCCGCGCGCGTCCACGTCGATCTTCTTGGACAAGTCGCCTTGGGCGACCGCGGTAGTGACCTGGGCGATGTTGCGGACCTGGCTGGTCAGGTTGTTCGCCATCGAGTTGACGTTGTCGGTCAGGTCCTTCCAGGTGCCGGAGACGCCCTTGACGTCGGCCTGCCCGCCGAGCCGTCCTTCGGTGCCGACCTCGCGGGCCACCCGGGTCACCTCGTCGGCGAACGCGGACAGCGTGCCGACCATCCGGTTGATCGTCTGGGCGAGCGCGGCCACCTCGCCCTTCGCCTCGACCGTGATCTGCTGGCTCAGGTCGCCGCGCTCTACCGCCGTCGCCACCTGGGCGATGGACCGGACCTGGGCGGTCAGGTTGGACGCCATGACGTTGACGTTGTCGGTCAGGTCCTTCCAGGTACCCGACACGCCGCGGACCACGGCCTGGCCGCCCAGGTTGCCCTGGGTGCCGACCTCGCGGGCTACCCGGGTCACCTCGTCGGCGAACGCGGAGAGCTGGTCGACCATCGTGTTGATGGTCTCCTTCAGCTCCATGATCTCCCCGCGGGCGTCGACGCGGATCTTCTGGCTCAGGTCGCCCTTGGCCACCGCGGTGGTCACCTCGGCGATGGAGCGCACCTGGTCGGTCAGGTTGGCCGCCATGACGTTGACCGACTCGGTCAGGTCCTTCCACGTGCCGGAGACGCCCTTGACGTCGGCCTGGCCGCCGAGCCGTCCCTCGGTGCCGACCTCGCGGGCCACCCTGGTCACCTCGTCGGCGAAGGACGACAGCTGATCGACCATCGTGTTGAGCGTGGACTTCAGCTCGAGGATCTCGCCGCGCGCGTCCACGTCGATCTTCTGGCTCAGGTCGCCCTTGGCCACCGCGGTCGCTACCTGGGCGATGTTGCGTACCTGGTCGGTCAGGTTGACCGCCATGGCGTTGACGGACTCGGTCAGGTCCTTCCAGGTGCCAGAAACTCCCGGGACGTAAGCCTGGCCGCCCAGCTTTCCCTCGGTGCCGACCTCGCGGGCCACCCTGGTGACCTCGGAGGTGAACAGGTCGAGCTGGTCCGCCATGCCGTTGAAGATCGTGGCGATCTCGTCTATCAGCGGGTCACCGGTCTTCGCCAGGCGGGTACTGAAGTCGCCGCCTCGAACCGCCGTCAGCCCCGCGAGCAACTGCTCGAGCCCAGACTTGTCGAGCCTCGGACCCGAGCGGACCTTATCAGCCACCTAGGGCTCCCATCAGCTGTGCCGACGCGGCGCGCATGCGGCACCATCACGCCATCTCTACCGATGGTAGAACCGGACCTAACTATCATGGGCCGGACGGAATTCTGTGGCAGGCAAAGGCCCCGAACAAGCCCGCAGTGGCAGGCGCCGACCTCGGCCAGCACAGCTTTTACATGATTTGAAGTGAATTTAAGGCAGACCCTTGCGGGCTCACATCGCGGTGGAGGCGGGTGATCGTGGCAGGAGTCGATGACGACACGCTGCGGCTGATCGCGGTCATCGATCGCCAGCGCAGGGAACTCGATCGCATCCGCGCCGCGGCCGCCGACCAGTCCGTGGTCGCGATGGCCAAGGGCGCGCTGATGGAGCGGCTCGGCTTGTCCTCGGCCGAGGCCGCGAGCCAGCTCGCCGAGCTGTCCGCGGCGACCGGGATCCCGCTGGCCGAGATGGCCGCCGCGGTCCTGGCTCCAAGTTCCTCAGGTGGTCGTGACACAGGCGGCGACGTGGGCGAAGACGCTGGCGTCGGCGGACAGACGGGCGCAGGGGAGGCGGCCGGCCGCCGCTCCCGGTCCGGCTCGCTCCTCATCGAGGCCGCGGCGGAGCTGGCCGCCGACGGGACCGAGCTCGTCGGCACGCTGGCCGGCCAGGTGCTGCTGCCCTTGGGCGCAGGCGCAGTAGCGCTGTGGCTGCTCGAGGCGGATGGCGCGCTGACGCTGC
>JASHVM010000525.1:0-8608 GCA_030044595.1 Streptosporangiaceae bacterium | reverse complement strand
GGCTGTCCTACGACGCTCCCGGCTCCTGAGCCGCCAGGCCCTGCCTGGCTGCTGGTCGCACCCGGATGCGTTCTTCGGTCCGGGATCGTCATCAGCCCTGAGAATTCACGGCGATCACGGCACGAGCGAAGGCAGGAAACGGTGGGACTCATCACGCAGGACATGCGGCAGATCGTCGACAGTGCCAAACTCGCGTTCGTGGCGACGATCTGCGAGGACGGCTCCCCGAACCTGTCCCCGAAAGGGTCGTTGCGCGTCTACGACGACGATCACCTGGTGTTCATGAACATGGCCTCACCCACGACGGTGGCGAACTTGAGGCGCGATCCCCGGCTTGAGGTGAATGTGATCGATTTCCTCCTCAGGCGTGGCTACCGGTTCAAGGGCACCGCCGAGATCCGCGAGGACGGCGACTCCGTCTACGCGTGGTCGCGCCAATGGGTGCTCGACACCCACGGCCCGGCCTACCCGTGCCACGAGGCGGTGCTGATCCGGGTGGAGCGGGCCCTGCCGGTGGACTCGCCCGCCTACACGTTCGGGCACTGGAGTGAAGACGACCTGAAACGCGCCTGGTCCGCCATCTACGGCCTGACACGTGAGTAGCCACGCCACCGGGCTGCCCGCAACCGTGACCGCCGCATACATCAGCGCCATCGGCCCAGCGAGCCGGATCCACGTCGGGAAGCTACCCATGCCCACGATCGGCAGCGGCGAGGTCCTGATCCGCGCCCAGGCGATCGCGGTCAACCACGTTGACACCTATGTGCGATCCGGATCGTACCGGACACCACTCACCTTCCCCTTCGTCATCGGCCGCGACGTGGTCGGTACGGTGGCCGCCGTCGGGGCTGGGGCGTCCGGCTTCGCGGAAGGTGACACCGTATGGTGCAACAGCCTCGGCCACGGCGGTCGGCAGGGGCCGTCGGCGACCTACGCCGCCATCGCGGCCGAACGCCTCTACCACCTGCCAGACGGTGTCGACCCGGTGGCCGCCGCCGCGGTATTGCACACCGGCGCGACGGCCTACCTCGGACTGTTCCGGGAAGCGGACCTGCACATCGGCGAGACGGTCGTCGTCGGGGGAGGAGCCGGCGGGGTGGGAAGCGCGGTTGTGCAGCTCGCATCTGCTGCCGGAGCGAGGGTCCTGGCCACCGCGCGGCCCGAGGACGCGCAGTGGTGCCGGGCAAACGGCGCCGATGAGGTATTTGACTACAAGGCTCCCGACCTGACAGAGCGCATCCGAGACGCCGCGCCCGAGGGTGTCGACCTCTACTGGGACACCTCCGGTCACCATGACCTCGAAGGTGCCGTCCCCCTTCTCGCCCACCGCGGCAGGATGATCATCATGGCTGGCCTCAATGCCCACCCTCCTCTCCCGGTCGGCGCGCTCTACACTCGCGACGCGAGCCTGCGAGGCTTTGTCATCTCCAGTGCCTCGGCGAGCGAACTAGCTGACACCGCGGTCGCACTGAACTTCTTGTTCGTCCGGGGAACGCTCCGCGCACGGGAGGTCCAGACCCTCCCGCTCTCGCAGGCTGCACAAGCCCACATGATGCTGGAGGAAAAACGGGCCACGGGCCGTATCGTCCTGCTGCCCGAGGACTGACCTTCAGCAGATGGTGTTCTCCGGTCGGCTCCTCCGCACACGAGTCCATGACGACCCGTCCCTCCAGGCGCCTGAACAGCGCCCCAACAGGTGGGCACGCACGGCCGACTGCATCACGCCCCAGCCCTCTGACCTATAGATCCGATGAGTTTTGCCCCGCCAGATCGTCCGGTTCTGAGGCTGCACGCGCCGGTAAGCGGATCTCCGGTCCGGTCAGCGGTGTACTCGGGGGCAGGCGGCAGAGGTGCCGACGGACGTCAGTGCCCGCTGGGGTAGCGTCGAAGCGAGGCGGGCATGGACGGTTCGACGGTGGGCCACGAGGTACTGGCATCGCACCGGTGACGGGCGGGTCCAGTGTGATGTGTGCCCGCGGGCCTGCCGCCTGCACGAGGGACAGCGGGGGTTCTGCTTCGTGCGGATGCGCCAGCAGGACGCGATCGTGCTGACGACCTACGGGCGCTCCAGCGGCTACTGCGTGGACCCGGTCGAGAAGAAGCCGCTGAACCATTTCCTGCCGGGGTCGGCGGTGCTGTCGTTCGGTACGGCCGGGTGCAACCTGGGCTGCCGGTTCTGCCAGAACTGGGACATCGCCTAGCTGTCGCGGGTCGAAGCCGGTGATGTAGCCGGCGAAGTCGTAGTGCTGGCGGGTCCAGTCGCGGATCAACGGCAGGCCGGGCCCGAACGCATCCGCGACGATGTCGTCTGGGTCGCCCACGAAGATGGCGCGGTCACGGATCCGCGGGTGGCGGGCGATGTGCTCGATCATCTCGGCGTTGTAGCCCGTAGTCAGGAGCGCCTCGCGCGGGCCGCCGTCGGGCATGGGCAGCCAGCCAACGAAGTCGGTGAACCAGGCGTAGGCGGCGTTCTTCTGCTCAGGGTTCTCGTGCAGGTAGTAGTCGAGTTCCCAGGCTTCGTCGCCGATCCACAGGTCGTAGTCCTCCTCGCGGACGAGATCGTGGAAGACCATGAAGTTGGCGAGCAGGATCTCATCCATCCGCCGGATGGCCTGGAAGGCGTGCAGGTCGTGCTCGGCGGACTCGGACTCGATATGCCCGGACTTGCTGGCCAGGTGGGCGCTGGCGGGGTGGACGCGCTCGCCGCGCTCTTCCAGCACCGTGATGACCGGGTGCTGGGCGAGCCAGTCGATCTGCAGGTCAGGGTGCAGTTTGCGCAGCTCGGCGGCAATCGCGATGTCGCGCTGGGCATGGCCTAGGCCGATCGGCGAGGAGACATACAGCGCGCGCTTGCGGCGGGCCTTGCCGCGCGTCCAGCGCGGGCGTGTGGGCCGAGGGATGGCGAAGTCCCGCAGCAGCAGGTTGACCTTGACCGGCTCTTCTGGTAGCTGACATCCTCGCTGACCAGGTAGCGCATCGCCGTGCGCCACTTGTCCGCGAAGGGCAGATCGGCCGCGTACAGCTCCTGCTGCCGGGTGATCAGCCGCCCGGTGAACCGTTCCAGCGTATGCACCAGCAGGTTCTCATTCGAGCCGAA
This sequence comes from Streptosporangiaceae bacterium, assembly GCA_030044595.1. Lineage (GTDB taxonomy): Bacteria > Actinomycetota > Actinomycetes > Streptosporangiales > Streptosporangiaceae > Palsa-504. The sequence continues at coordinate 5,511 of JASHVM010000525.1, read as the reverse complement.
GTAATAGTGCACCAGGCCGTGGTTGACGCCCGCCTCCTTCGCGAGCCGCCGGCCTATGCCGCTACTCCCGCCAGGTCTGAGCCGACCAACCAGGTGCCTTACCTCAGTACCTGCAGGACGCCGACGGGTTAGGGCGCTGACCCAGCGTCAGGTCTCCCAGGCGCTAGATCGGCGCGTCCGACCCATTTCGCCGGTGATCTCGGCATTCACTCGGACTTCTCGGCGGGCGTGCTCGACGGCCAGTGAGCGGGCGTCCAGTCCCCGTCCGGGTCGGTGGTCTGCCCTACTTCGATCAGATGACCGTCGGGATCGCGGATGTAGCAGCGCTTCTCGTACTGGTGCTGTTTCGGCGGCGTCAGGAATTGAGCACCCCGGGCGCTCCATTCGGCGTACACGGCCTCGATGTCTTTGACCCGGATATTAAGGAAGCTGCTGACCCGGTCGGGATCGCGCGGCGTCTCCAGGATGACCGTGGGCTTGTCGTCGGTCGGCCCCCCGCCGGCATTGATGACGATCCAGCTGTTGGCCAGCGCAACGTTGACCGGGTCCCCGGGCCGTTCCACCCTGCCGCCGAGCACTTCGGTGTAGAAGCGCCGGGAGCGCTCGACGTCGTCTGAGACGATGAAGTGGGTCAGCACAATTCCCTCCGGGGGCGGTGGGAGCTCGGCCATCTGGTACCTCCGCTGGTCGGGTCTCACGACCCGCTCACCACGGGTCTGCAGGGCGTCGGGGTTGTCCGGGGTTGTCCCGCCGCTACATGCCAGGGAGTCTAACGCTGCCTAAGCCCACGGCCGCTAGCGGCCTGATAGCGGGGCGCGAGTGCCGCGCCGGGTTACACCGCCCGGTCCCGTGTGCTCTTCGGCCTGGGCATCACTTCCTTCGTGGTGCTCGTTTCGATTGTCTCGATGCGACCGTATGTCGAGACATCCTTGCCGTCGCCCTATTGCCGCCAATCGCGATTCATCTCGCGCCCTCGGTGGTAGCGGGTAACTCCGGGTTCCCCATCAACGGCGGCAAAGTGGGCACACCCAGGCCATCCTGGCCGACTTGTCACCGTTGATACTGCTGACCCAGTTCAGGCTGATTCCGCTGTCCGCAAAACCTGGCCCGCAGGCAGACCCGCGACCCGGCTCAGGCTATTCCAGCTGGGCGGTAACTCACCTCGCTGCGCGAAGGTGACACCCGTCCTCTGGCAGGCGCGCGTAGCCTAGCTCGAGAAACTGGACTGGACACGGTCCGGCCGGGACCCGCTCAGCGACGGAGGATCGCCATGGAGTACCTCGTCACGATGACAACCCGTATTCCGGACGGGACGCCGGAGCAGGCGGTCGACGACGTCCGCGCCCGCGAGGCCGCACATTCGCGTGACCTGGCCACGGCGGGTCAGCTGCTGCGGTTGTGGCGCCCGCCGCTGCAGCCGGGCGAATGGCGCAGTCTCGGCCTGTTCGCCGCCGCCGACGCCGACCAGCTCCAGCAGATCCTGGTTTCGATGCCGCTGAAGATCTGGCGAACCGACCAGGTGACGCCGCTCGCGCCGCACCCCAACGACCCGGACCCGAGCACCCGGCCAGGCCAGTCAGGCGCCGAATTCCTGGCCACCTTCGCGGTCACCATCCCGGGTGGCACGCCCCGCCAGGCCGTGGATGACGTCCAGGCGCGCGAGGCCGCACGCGCGCGCGAACTGGCTGACCAGGGACACCTCGAGCGGCTGTGGGCACTTCCGGGTCGGGGACGCGCTCTCGGCTTGTACCGGGCCAGAGACAGCGAAGAGATGGAAGCCATCGTGAAAGCGCTCCCGCTCGACCCCTGGATGACGACGGAACTCACGCCGCTCACGCCGCACCCCAGCGATCCCGCGACCATGAGCACTTGAGAACGGAGAAGCCGTGACCGAAACGGAGCAGAAGGTAGCCGTCATCACGGGCGGCTCGCAGGGAATCGGCGCCGGCCTCGTCGACGCGTACCGGCAGCGAGGCTGGGCGGTCGTGGCGAATTCTCTCCGCATTAAGGCGTCGAAGGACCCGGACATCCTCACCGTCCAGGGCGACGTCTCCGAACAGGCCACCGCTGACCGGATCATGAGCCAGGCGCTTGAATGCTTCGGCCGCGTCGACACCCTGGTCAACAACGCAGGCGTCTTCGTCGCCAAGCCTTTCACCGACTACACCGCCGAGGATTACGCGCTGGTCACCGGCGTCAACCTCGCTGGATTCTTCTGGCTGACCCAGCGCGCTATCGGCCAGATGCTCAAGCAGCACGGCGGCCATGTCGTCAACGTCAGCGCCAGCATCGCGGCCCACGCAGACTCCGTGGAGCCGACCGCGCTGACCGCGCTGACCAAGGGCGGCCTCGCCGCGGTCACTAAATCGCTGGCCGTCGAGTACGCTTCCCGCGGCATCCGCGTCAATGCCGTCGCGCCAGGCATCACCCAGACCCCGCTGCAGCCGCCCGAGTCCTACACGCCCGAGGCGCTCGCGGGGAAACTGCCCCCGCTCGGGCGCGTGGGTCAGGTCAGTGACATCGTGGACGGCATTCTGTACTTGGAGTCAGCGCTGTACGTCACCGGAGAGATCCTGTACATCGACGGCGGCCGGACCGCGTAATCGCCGCTCGGATGCAGTGGACTGAGCGAGCTGCGCCGCGCTGGAACAGTGAGCTGGTGTTATGCACCGCGGCGGTCAGCGTACCCGGGCTCGGCGGACGATGATGACGTCTACGGCCTCAGTGTGGGCGCGCCGGGCGGTCTCCGGCCCGATGCCCGGGCTGCCACCGATCACCACGACCGTCTACGCGGCCAGCTCTGGTTCTCGCCTGGCCGGAAAGCAGCAGCGACTTTGACGGAATGCAGACCCAGTACGAGCATTCACCGCCGACGAGCTCCCGCTCCACGACAGCGACACGCAGTCCGCGCAGCCAGCGCCCCGGCGCAAGGCTCGCCAGCCGCCCCGCCGCCAAACACGATCACGTCGTAATCGGTCATCTTGGCAGCTCCGTACCGGCCTGCTCCGCCACCATGTACGCGGCATACCAGTCGGGCCAGTCGGGGTCTGCCTTGCCGATGCGCTTTTCGTGCTCGCCGTGCGCGGCCGCCGCCCGCTGAAGCGCGCTCGCCAGGTCCGCCGTGGATGCGAATGCCGTCTCAGCGGCGTCGATCCGGCCGGGCAGCCGCGTCGTCACCTCCTGCAGCAGCCAGCCGTTGCCGTCTGGGTCGCTGAACGTAGCGAACGAGCCGTAGCTGGCGTGATCGGGCGCGCGCCCGCTTACACGTCCGCTCGTGCCGTCAGGCTGGAACTGAGCGCCTGGCGTCCCGGCATGGAACACCTCGCTGACCTCGGCACCATGGGCAGCGAGCTCGTCGCGCGCCGCCTCGATATCGGGGACGACCAGGTAGAGGCCCTGGGCCGAGCCGGGCTCGGCCGAGGTGATCCTCGTGCCGAATTGGATCGAGGACCCCGAGCCGGGGGGCGTGAACTGGACGACGCGGAAGCCGTTATCGAACGGGAAGTCGGCGTCGAGCCTCCACCCGAGTCTCCCGTAGAACTCCTTGGCGCGATCTGCATCCGAGACGGGGATGACCGCCACCTCGAGCTTCATGTCCACGCTGTCGGCTCCTCTTCCTGCGCCGTCGGTTGCCCGTGCCGGTGCCACCGGGCCGACCGTACGCCGCGGGCCGGTCCTGGCATCCACCTTCACGCCAGTCTTCGCCGAAGTCCATATAAAAATTCACTAAATCGGCTAGAAAAGCCGGGAACTCTCGGGTCCTTCAGGCCAGGGACAGCCCGGCCATGATCAGGCAAACCCCGGTGACCACTGTTGTTGCGCAGCTACCTCGGGGGGCGGTTCGATGTCGTCGTAGACGCGGGCTGCGGCCAGCAGCCCGTCCGGGCCGCGTTCGTAGACGCCGATTCCTGCCTGGGGCGGCAGGTCGTGGCTGCCCCAGCGGACGCAGTTGTATTCCAGGGCGCAGCGCACGCCGTCGTCGGTCACGGCGCAATGTTCCAGGCCGATACCGCCGCCTGCGCCGAAGCAACCGGTGAAGAACGAGCGAAGCTCAGCAGCACCGCGGGTGTAACGCGGGCCGAAGGGGCCACGGAAGTATCCGTCCGGCGCGAAGGCGCGCACCACCGCTTCGGCGTCACCATCGGCCAGCGCGGCGTGGTAACGCCCGATGACATCGCCAAGATGAGCGGGCCCCGGCTTGAGCAGGGCGGCCCGGACGTGGCGCCGCTCGTCGACCGGCCACTGGCTGCAGTAGGTGCGGAACACGACCGACCGGTCGTCGGGGGACTCGGCGACAACCGCCACCGGCCACACCAGCTCCTGCCCGCCATGGTTCAGGTGGGCCAGAAGTTCTACCACAGCCCGCCCGTGGGCGACGGTAGACGCCACGTTCTCGGTACTGGCGTGCAGGCCGGCCAGCCAGGACAGATTGCGGCTGACGAACCGCCGTACCTGCCGATGGCCGCGGACCTCTCCGGCGCGAGGATCATAGATCACCACCTCGCCCGGCCACGCCGTCTCCAGAAGGCGAGGGTCACCCTTGTTCAGTGCGGCGAAGTATTGTCCGACTGGATCAGCCTGGCCAGCGGCACGGGTCTGGCTGCGCGCCAGCTCCACGGCGCTGGCGAACTCCGGAAACCAGGGCATCCACATCTCCGTGCTTACCTGCGGCGCGGACAGTATCCGCCCACCGTCGTTCTTCACGCTCCGGCAACATCGTCATCCCAGCACCGGCCAAATGAAAGCCTACGCCAGCCAGTGTCCGGCCGCCGGGGGTCAGTGACCGGCGGTCTTGCGACCGCCCGGTCAGCGTGGACAGCATCCGCGCCGCCGCCGCGGCCGTCCTGGGTGCCTCCGTGGTGATCCCGGCCCACTACGACGGATGGGCTCACTTCACCGAAGGACGCGATGACCTCGTCCGCGGCTTCGATGACGCGGGCCTGCGCGCACTGCTCCACCTCGGCAATCACGCAAGCTGGGTCCCCCTCCGGCCCCGACGGTGATCTACCGTTAAGGCGCGCGAACCCCGCAGCGGGATGCTCGGCCACTGCCACCGCGCGCCGAACAACCCTTTCGGGCGCAGCGAAGTAGCCCGCCGACCGACCTGGGGTCGCGCATACGCGATGGAACGCATACCTTGACCGCGTGACATCGCACAAGGACGGAATACGCGTCGAGCAGGGGATAGCCTACGGACACGGCCAGGCCCTTTACGTCTACGCGCCGCCGGACACCGCCGATGTACGTGTCGTGCTGCTGTGGCACGGCGTAGGTGCCAACGAGCGGGACGTTCTGGAACCGCTCGCGCGCACGACGGCGGCGCTGGGCGTGACCGTCTTCGTGCCGGACTGGCACTCCGGTACGGCGGACGGCGGGCGTGACCAGTTGCTCGCCTCGCTCAGCTTCACCCGGCGGCGTGTCGTCGAATCCGGCGGCGATGACAGTGCCATCGTGCTGGCGGGATGGTCGCGGGGCGGGAAGGCCGCGGCGGGGCTGGCCATCAATCCTTCG
>JASHVM010000524.1:0-6273 GCA_030044595.1 Streptosporangiaceae bacterium | reverse complement strand
CGCGCGGCCGCGACCGCCACCGCCGACGCCCATACCGCGCAGTCCGCCGCCAGCGGCCCGGACCACGGCTGATTTTTATCCCGAACGGGCCGTGGCACCACCCGCCGGCCTGGTGCGTGTCCCGGCCGCAGGGCGCCGGGCACCGGCCTGCTTTACGGCTTCGTAACCTTCGGGCCGGGGCGGCTGGCCAGACCGGGGCACGGAGGTACTCTCGGCGATATGGCGATGCCAGCGTACATTCCCAGCCCGCCGATCAACAGCTTTCATATCGGCCCGCTGGACATCCACTTCTACGCGCTGATGTACCTGGTCGGCATCGCCGTCGCGATCATCATCACCCGGCGGCGGTGGCGTGCCGTCGGCGGCGATCCCGACCTGGTCCTCGATGTGGCGCTGTGGGGGGTCCCGGCCGGGATCATCGGCGGCCGGATCTACTTCGACATCACCACGCCGATGGACATCCCGCACGTGTGGTACGGGCCGTTCGCGGTCTGGGACGGGGGGCTGGGCATCTGGGGCGGGATCGCCTTGGCCGCCGTGGTCGGGGCCTGGCGGCTGCGCAAGCACGGCGCGAACGTGAGCCTGTTCATGGACGCGGTGGCGCCGGCGCTGCTGGTGGCGCAGGGCATCGGGCGGATCGGCAACTACTTCAACAAGGAGCTGTTCGGCCGGCCCACGTCGCTGCCGTGGGGCCTGGAAATCCCGTTTCAGTACCGGGTATCCGGCGGCATCCCAGCTGCGGACCTGCGCTTCAGCACCTTCCAGCCGACCTTCCTTTACGAGCTGATCTTCGACTTCGCCTGGGCGGCCTTTCTCGTGTGGCTGGGCCACCACCGCACGATCAAGCCGCCGGGCTTGTTCGCCTTGTACGTGTTCGGCTACTCCGGCTACCGGATCTTCGAGGAGTCGCTGCGGATCGACTCCTCGGTGTACATCTTCGGCCTGCGCCTGAACATGTACATCGCCTGCGCGCTGACCATCGTCGGCGCGGTCTGGTTCTACCGCAGCCAGCGCCGGCCGCTGCCCGCCCCTGCCTCGTCGGACGCTGCCTCGTCGGACGCGGCCCCCTCGGACGCGGCCCGCTCGGACGCGCCTGCCGCGGGCGGCGAGCCCGCCGACCGCGCGAGGCCGGCAGGCGAGGACGAACCGCGGCCGTCCCGTGACCCCGAACAGGCCGCGCCCGGCGCGTCCTGATCCCCGCTTGCCCAGCGGGCGTTACGCGTCCCGCTGGTCGACGACCCGGCGCATCTTGCCGGCCGACCGCTCGATCGTGCCCGGGTCGCCGACCGTGACCCGGACCCGGACTCCCACGTTGTCGCGTACCAGGCCGGCGAGCGCACGCGCCGCGGCGGAACGCTGCCCGGCGCCGAGTCCTGCTCGCGCTTCGGTTTGCACGGTCATCTCGTCGTGCTTGTCGTGCGAGGTGAGCACGAGCTGGAAATGCGGGGCCAGGCCGGGGACGCGCAGCAGGAGTTCCTCGATCTGGGTGGGGAACACGTTGACCCCGCGCAGCACGATCATGTCGTCTGACCGGCCGGTGATCCGCTCCATCCGCCGGTGCGCGGGCCGGGCCGTGCCGGGCAGCAGCCGGGTGAGGTCCCTGGTGCGGTACCGCACCAGCGGCATCGCCTGCTTGGTCAGCGAGGTGAACACGATCTCGCCTCGCTCGCCGTCGGGCACCGGCCCGCCGGAGACCGGGTCGATCACCTCCGGGTAGAAGTGATCTTCCCAGACGGTGAGGCCGTCCTTGGTCTCCACGCACTCCTGCGCGACGCCGGGCCCCATCACCTCCGACAGCCCGTAGATGTCCACCGCGTGCAGCCCGGCTCGCTCCTCGAGCTCGGCGCGCATCTGCTCGGTCCACGGTTCGGCGCCGAAGATGCCGATCGCCAGCGAGCTCTGCCTGGCGTCGAGCCCGGCCCGGTCGAACTCATCGAGGATCGTCAGCATGTAGGTCGGCGTGACCATGATCACCCGCGGCCGCAGGTCGCAGATCAGCCTGACCTGCCGCCCGGTCACGCCGCCCGAAGCCGGGATCACCGTGCAGCCCAGCCGCTCCGCGCCGTAGTGCGCGCCCAGCCCGCCGGTGAACAGGCCGTAGCCGTAGGCGACGTGCACGACGTCACCCGGCCGCCCGCCCGCGGCCCTGATGGACCTGGCCATCAGGCCGGCCCAGGTGCCCAGGTCCGCGTCGGTGTAGCCGCTCACGGTGGGCTGGCCGGTGGTCCCGCTGGAGGCGTGGATCCGCCGGATCTCGGCCGGCGGGACGGCGAACATGCCGGCCGGGTAGTTGTCCCGCAGGTCGTCCTTGGTCGTGACGGGAAACCCGGCCAGGTCCTCCAGCGAGCGGCAGTCTTCCGGGCTCACTCCCGCCGCGTCGAACTTCTTCCGGTAGAACGGGACGTTCGCGTAGGCGTGCCGCAGCGTCCAGCGCAGGCGTTCCAGCTGCAGCGACCGCAGTTCATCGGTGGACATCCGCTCCGCCGCGTCCAGCTCGCCGGTTCCCGGCGCCGTACCCAGCCGTGCCGCGTGCGCGCCCGCGCCCTCCGCCATCGGATTGTCACCCCTTGCCTGCTCGCGGCCGTGGTGCCGTGCCGCCAGTTAAGGGCCTGCGGGCGGGCAGGGTCAAGGTCTGGGGCGCTCCGCGGCGCCGATGCTCGCCACCGTCGCGTTCGCGGCGCGGGCCAGGTCGGCCGGGGCGAGCTCGATCTCCAGGCCGCGCCGCCCGCCGCTGCAGAACACGGTGGGCCAGTTCATGGCCGACGCGTCGAGCACGACCGGCAGGCGCTTGCGCTGGCCGACCGGGGAGATGCCGCCAGCCACGTACCCGGTGGCCCGCTCGGCAGCGGCCACGGCGGCCATCGAGGCCCTCTTGCCGGCGGCGGCCGCCGCGAGCGCCTTGAGGTCGAGCTGGCCGTCGACCGGGACCACCCCGGCCACCAGCTTCCCGTCCACCTCGGCGATCAGCGTCTTGAACACCCGGCCCGGCGGGACGCCCAGCGCCTGGCTCGCCTCGAGCCCGTAGGACTCATGCCGCGGGGCGTGGTGGTACTCGTGGATGGTGAACGCGATCCCGGCGCGCTCGAGCGCCACCGTCGCCGCGGTCCCGCGTGCTGCCACGATCGGTCACCCTACGGCACGGCCGGCCGGGCGGAAAACTATTAGGCGCCGCGTTCGGCAGGTCCGCATAGTGGGGATATGCGCGTGACGTTCCCCCGGTTCCCCGACCACCAGCGCGGCTACGCGATGGTGGAGCGTGACGACGGGGCCGTGTACCGGCTGCACGGCGGCAAGGCCGGATCCCGGCTCCCGCACGACATCATGCGTTTGGTGGTGGAGCGCGAGCTGCGCATCCCGGACGGCATCTGGGGCGGCATCGCGGCCGGCGTCGTCTTCGACGGCATGGAGCACGTCAGCGGCCGCCGCCCGCCGCGCGCGCGGGAGCGCTCGCCGGAGCCGCTGGCCGACTTCCGCCGGCGGGGGGTGCGAGCCGAGCTGCTGGCGAACTTGGTCGGGCACGTCGCGGCGCTCGATCATCCGTCGGACATCCAGATCCTGAGCCTGGCCGGCACCGAGCTGGCCGCGCTGCCGGACGCCGACGCGGACGTGGATCCGGCGCAGATCGCCGCGGCCGCGCAGGCCCTGCAGGTCGAGGCGGCCCGCTGGGCTAGGCTGCGGGTCGGTGAGGAACTCAGCTACGAATGGCCGCTAACGCCGCTGCCGCGGGGCGCGCTAGGGGGGGCGTCCCCCCGCGGGAACCCTCGCAGGGCCCGGGTGCGCAAACCTCGGATCGTTCGGTCCGATGACAACGGGAAGGGGCGACGGCCCGCATGACCCGACCCGACCGGCCAGCCGAGCTGATCGAACACGGCCCGGTCACCCTGCGGCGCTACCGCGAAGCCGATGTCGACGCCGTCTTCCAGGCGGTGACCGAATCCCTTGATCACCTGCGCCCGTGGATGCCGTGGGCCGCGGCTTACAGCAGGCAGTCCGCGGCCGAGTTCCTGGCCAGGGCGGCACAGGACTGGGAGAACGGCACCGAGTACGGCTACGCGATCACGACCGGGGGCGCGCTGGCCGGCGGCTGCAGCCTGATGGCCAGGATCGGGCCCGGCGGGCTGGAGATCGGCTACTGGGTGCACCGCGCGTACACCCGCCGCGGCCTGGCCACCGAGGCCGCGGCGACGCTGGTGCAGCAGGCGTTCCGGCTGCCGGGCATCGAACGGGTGGAGATCGTGCACGACGAGCTGAACGCCGCGAGCGGCGGGGTGCCGCGCAAGCTCGGCTTCACCGAGGCCGGGCGGCGCGCCCTGGACCAGCCCTCGTCGGAAGGTACGGGGATCGGCGTGGTGTGGCGCCTGCTCAGGTAGCGTAAGCCGGCATGGGATACGGGCAGGCGGATCAGACCGATCGCGAGATGATGGCGCTGGCGCTCGGCCAGGCGCGGGCCAGCCTGGCGGAGGGCGGCGTGCCGGTCGGGGCGGTGCTCGCCGCGGGCGGGCAGGTGATCGCCGTCGGGCACAACGAGCGGGTCCAGCGCGGCGATCCGGTGGCCCACGGCGAGATCGCCTGCCTGCGCAACGCGGGCCGGCGGTCTTCCTACGCCGGCACCACCATCTACACCACGCTGTCCCCGTGCCCGATGTGCAGCGGGGCGACCCTGCTGTTCCAGATCCCCAGGCTGGTCGTCGGCGAGGCGGAGACCTTCGAGGGCGACCTGCGTTTCCTGGCCGGGCACGGCGTGGAGATCGCGCTGCTCGAAGACGAGGGCTGCGTAGCCGCCATGCGCGAGTTCCAGCGGCGCTACCCGGAGATCTGGAGCGAGGACATCGGCGGCCGCTGACCGGCGCGCATTAGGGAAGGCTTAACCGCGGTTGCGCAACGCCGCGGCAGCCCGAATGATGCAATACATGCAGGTTCCGTCGCACGTCGAGTACGAGCGGGCGACCAGCGTCGAGCACGCGTTGTCACTGCTGGGCAGGCCGGATACGCGTGTCGTCGCGGGCGGCCATAGCCTGATCCCGATGATGAAGCTGCGGCTGGCCCAGCCCGAAGTGCTCGTCGACATCAACGGCCTCGCCGAGCTCGCGTTCATCACCCTGGCGGGCGGCCAGCTGCGCATCGGCGCCCTGGCCAGGCACGCGGACCTGCTCTCCTCACCGGTCGCGGGCGAGTGTTTCCCGATCTTTCACGACGCCGAGCGCGTGGTCGCGGACCCGATCGTCAGGCTGTGGGGGACCGTCGGCGGGTCGCTGTGCCAGGCTGACCCGTCCGAGGACCTCTCCGCGGTGTTCGCGGCGGCGCGTGCCACGGCGGTCATCCGAGGGCAGGCCGGGGAGCGGACGGTCCCGGTCAGGGAATTCCACCGTGGCCCGTACGAGACGGTCGTAGGCCTGGGAGAGCTGCTCGCCGAGGTCCGGGTACCGGTGCCGCCCGCGACCGGCAGCGCGTACGAGAAGGTAGCGCGGCGGGTCGGCGACTGGTCGGTAGCCGCGGCCGGGGCGGTGCTGCGGCTGGCCGGCGAACCGGGCCGGCCGGTCATCGAGTCCGCGGGCATCGGCCTGACCGCCGTCGGGGCCGAGCACTTCGTCGCGGCCGAGGCTGAGGAGTTCCTCCGCGGCCGCGCCGCCGACGCCGAAACCTTCGCGGCGGCCGGGGCGATCGCCGCGCGGCACTGCCGCCCGGTCACCGACCAGCGCGGACCCGAGGATTACAAGCGGCACCTGGTCGCCGAGCTCACCACCCGCGCGCTGCGCCGCGCTGCCGCCCGGGTGAACCTGGAGGGATGACGATGCGGGTCGCGGTGACCGTCAACGGCACCGAATACGCGCGCGACGTGGAGCCGCGGCTGCTGCTCATCCACTTCATCCGCGACGAGCTCGGCCTGACCGGCAGCCACTGGGGCTGCGACACGTCGAACTGCGGGAGCTGCGTGGTGTGGCTGGACGCCAAGCCGGTCAAGTCGTGCACGGTGCTCGCCGCCATGGCCCACGGACGCGCGGTGCGGACCGTCGAAGGGCTGGAGCGTGACGGCCGGCTCGACCCGGTGCAGCAGGGATTCATCGAGTGCCACGGGCTGCAATGCGGTTTCTGCACGCCCGGCATGATGATGACCGCCCGCTGGCTGCTGGATCACAACCCCGATCCAGCCGAGGCAGAGATTCGCGAGGCCATCTCCGGCCAGGTCTGCCGGTGTACCGGCTACGAGAACATCGTCCGGTCCGTCCGCTGGGCCGCCGATCGCGAACAGGCCGACCGCCGCGGCGCTGGCGG
>JASHVM010000523.1:0-2944 GCA_030044595.1 Streptosporangiaceae bacterium | reverse complement strand
GACTTCGCGCGGGCCCGCAAGGTCGCGGGGGAACGCGCCTACGCGCTGACCTCGGACCTGGTACTGCTCGAGCGCGCGGTCCACTCCTACGCCCTCGACCTGCTCCGCGCCAAGGATTTCACGCTGATCACCGTCCCGTCGCTGGTCCGGGAGGAGCCGCTGATCGGCAGCGGCCAGTTCCCCGCGCACCGCGAGGAAACCTACGCGATCCCGGCCGACGACCTGTACCTGGCGGGCACGTCGGAGGTCGCCCTGGTCGGCTTCCACGGCGGCGAGATCCTCGACCGCAAGCAGCTCCCGATCCGGTACGCCGGGTTCTCGCCGTGCTTCCGGCGCGAGGCGGGCAGCGCCGGCCGCGACGTGCGCGGGCTGCTCCGGGTGCACCAGTTCGAGAAGGTCGAGCAGTTCGTCATCTGCGCGGCCGACCTGGAGGAGTCCGACCGCTGGCACGCCGAGCTGCTCGGCACCGCCGAGCAGCTGCTGCAGGGCCTCGGCCTGCCTTACGAGGTGATGGAGGTCGCCACCGGCGACATGGGCGCGGGGAAGTACCGGATGAACGACATCAACACCTGGATGCCGTCGCTGGGCGCGTACCGCGAGACGCACAGCTGCTCGTCCCTGCGTGACTGGCAGGCCCGCCGGGCCAACGTCCGGTACCGGGACACGGACGGCACGGTGCGTTTCGCCTACACGCTGAACAACACGGCGATCGCCACCCCGCGGATTCTGGCTGCGCTGGTCGAGAACTTCCAGACCGACCAGGCGCAGGTCACGGTGCCCGCCGTGCTGCGGCCCTACCTCGGCGGCCGGGAACTGCTCTGAGCGGCCCGACCGGAACAGGCGTACGCTGCGAGGCGTGAACTTTGACGCCGACCGCGTGGCCGAACGGGCCGCCCGGCCGCTCAACGAGCTGACCCGGCGGGACGTGGCGCTCGCGCTGCTCGCCGTGCCGTCGGCGGACGCGCTCGACTCGCTGCCCGGTATCAGGCGAGGGCTGCTGGCCGCGGGCAATCCGCTGTCGTCGCTGTTCTGGTCGTCGGCCGAGGCCATCCTGTACAAGATCAACGACGGCGACGCGACGGTCGGAGACGTCAGGACGTGGCTGGAAGCGACCGGGACCGAGCCGAACGGGATCATCGGCCTGCACGTCTGGGACGAGCAATCCGAACGCAGCCAGCTGGCCGCGGAGATGCACACCAGGCTGGTCAGTTACCTGGAGGACCGGCTCGCCGCGGGCGAGATCGACCCCGACCTGCTGGCGGCCGGGGACCCGGCGGCCTGCCGGGCCTACATCGCCGTGCAGGAGCGGTGGATGACCTCGCCGCTGCCCGACGGCCGGGTGCCGATGGACGCGCTCATGGACGAGGAGGACGACGAACTCTTCGCCGAATGGGACGCGGCCGACGCCGAGGCGCTGAGCACGCTGCAGGCGGTGCTGGACCGGGTGGGCGAGCGCCCGCTGCCGGGCCACGAGCTGCGCCGGGCCGCGGCCCGGCTGCGCGAGGCAATCGGCCGGCCCGGCTGGCCGGGCCAGCTGCTGCTCGAGTGCGGCGGCCTGAGCGCGGCCGACCTGCCCGCAGGCGACGCCGAGCTATGGCTCAGCCTGGCCGCGGGGGTGGCGTCCCCGGAGGGACCTGAGGACTGGGACGAGCGGGCCGCGGACGAGGACGACCTGGACGAGATCGACAGCACGGTGGCCTCGCTGTGCTCCATCGACCACTTCGACTGGCTGGCGGTGATCACCGCGCTCGCGGCCGGCGGGCCCGGCGTGTCCGCGTCGGCCGCCGATCTGGCCGCGTACGTGCGGGACTACGACCCGGACGACGAGCACGAAGGCAAGGACGAGGACGAGGACGAAACCGATGACCTCGATGACCACCTCGACCTCGACGGCTTCGACGACGGCGAGTTCGACGAACTCAGCATGGAGAGCCTGTTCGTGCCTCTCACCTCGCTGTGGCAGGTGCTGGGCGCCGTCGATGACGACGACCGGCTGACCCCGCTCGGCTGGTGGGGCCTGCCCGAGGCGATGCGCCGCGTCTGGGCGCCATCCGGCGAGCAGCCGGGCTAGGCGTCGGCGGGGTCTGGATCCGCCGAGGCGAGCTGGTGGTAGGCGGGGGTCAGCACGTCGGCCAGGTCCTGGCCGCGGACCCGGACGGGCGGCGGCGCGAACATGCGCAGCAGCAGGTCCGGAGCGGCCGGGGCGGTTCCGTCGGACAGCGCGCGCAGCCGGGCCGGGCTCAGCCCGGGTGACCAGAACTCCTGCAGGCACTCGGCCAGCGGGCGGGCCGGCACGTCGATGGCGGACCGGCGGGTGGTCCCGGGCGCGGATCCCGCCTGTGCCGCGGGGCCTGTGTCCGGGACACGCGAGGCGCCCTGGATCTGGCGCAGCGCGGTGAGCAGCTCGTCGCGGCCCTTGCCGCGCCAGGCCAGCATGGCGAACGGGTCGCGGTCGAACTCCTCGGCCAGCACGTAGCACACCGCGGCCAGGTGCTTGCACGGCACCTCCCAGTCCGGGCAGCTGCACCGCATGTCCAGGTCGCTGGCCAGCCGGGGGAACAGCGGCGTGCCGCAGCCGGCGAAGACCTCCTCGATCTCGTGCGGCATCTCGCCCGCGAGCAGCTTGGCGCGGAACAGCGCCTGGCTGGCCAGCCGTTCCTGGACCCGGCGCCACTGCGCGGTGGTGAGCGGCAGCACGCCGATGCGGACCTGGTACGGCCGCGGCCGGGAGCCCTGCACCTGCGCGGTGACCTTCCCCTGGGCCAGTTTGAAGTCGAGCACCTGCCCGGCCCGGGCGTAGGCGCGGCCCCGGGCCAGCCTGCCGCTCATGCCGTACGACTCGAGCACGCCGATGAACCGGCGGGACCACCACTGCTCGCCGATCGCGCCGCGCTTGCTCTTGGCCTTGATCCCGCCCTCGACGCGGATCGTGCGCGACGGCGGC
>JASHVM010000522.1:0-4416 GCA_030044595.1 Streptosporangiaceae bacterium | reverse complement strand
TGGACGCGCCCGCGGTGCTGGTCCGGCCCGACTGGGCGCGGCTGGCCGGATCCCCGGCCCCGGACCGAGCAGGCGGTGACGGCGATCTGCCCGGCGTCGTCCGCGAGGTGCGGTTCCGCGGACCGCACACCGACTACCACGTGGCCACGCCCGCCGGAACGGTGCTGGTCAGGGAGGCCGGACCGCCCCGGGCCGGCTGCGGCCCGGTCCGCTGGTCCCTGCTCAGGGCCAGGCTGATGCCCCGCGAACACCCGCCGGCCGCGGCCGCCCGGCCCAGCTGAGAGGCCCGCTGCCGGCCATACGATTTCCGCCGCTCGGCGAGTATCGTGAGAACCGGACAGCGTCGTCCGGCCCCAGATCCCTGCTGGCGCTGGAGCGCGCCATGGCTGACCCTAAGGGCTTCCTCACCACCCCGCGCCAGGACTGCGCACGCCGTCCGGTTCACGAGCGGGTGCGGGACTGGAACGAGGTGTACGACCGGCGGAGCCTGCTGCCGATCATCAGGTCGCAGGCGGGACGCTGCATGGACTGCGGCATCCCGTTCTGCCATCAGGGCTGCCCGCTGGGCAACCTGATTCCGGAGTGGAACGACCTGGTCTGGCGCGGCGACTGGGCGGCCGCCAGCGAGCGGTTGCACGCGACGAACAACTTCCCCGAGTTCACCGGCAGGCTCTGCCCGGCCCCCTGCGAGCCGGCCTGCGTGCTGGCCATCAGCCGGCCCGCGGTCACGATCAAGAACGTCGAGGCCACGATCGCCGACCAGGCGTGGGAGCGGGGGTACGTCATGCCGCGGCCGGCCGGGCGCGTGTCCGGCCGGACCGTCGCCGTGATCGGCTCCGGCCCGGCCGGGCTGGCCTGCGCCCAGCAGCTCACCCGGGCCGGGCACCGGGTCACGGTGTACGAGCGGGACGACCGCGCGGGCGGGCTGCTGCGGTACGGGATTCCCGAGTTCCGGATGGAAAAGCGTCACCTTGACCGGCGGCTGGCGCAGATGCGCGCCGAGGGCACCCGGTTCCGCGTCGGCGTCGCGGTCGGCCGCCAGCTGGACGCCGGCGAGCTCAGGCGGCGCTTTGACGCCGTGGTGGTCGCGGTCGGGGCCGCCGCGCGGCGCGAGCTGCCGGTGCCCGGCCGGGACCTGGCCGGAATCCACCAGGCGATGGACTACCTGCCGCTGGCGAACCGGGCCTGCCAGGGCGATTTCGGCGGTCAGCCGCCGGTCAGCGCGGACGGCCGCCGCGTGGTCGTCGTCGGCGGCGGCGACACCGGCGCCGACTGCGTGGGCACGGCGCTGCGCCAGCGCGCGGTCTCGGTCGTCCAGCTGGACATCAACCCGCTGCCCGGCCAGGACCGTCCCTCGCACCAGCCGTGGCCGGTGTACCCGAAGGTCTACCGGGTCTCCTCCGCCCATCAGGAGGCCCGCGAGCTGGCCGGGCCGCGCGGCGAGGGCACGGGCGACGGCGGCGTCCCGGTACCGGGGCCGGACGGGGACGTCCGGGTGTTCTCCGCGTCCACGCTCCGCTTCGAAGGCAACCGGGACGGCCAGGTCCGGGCGCTGCACCTGGCCGGGGTGGAGCCGGAGCGGCGGCGGCCGCAGCCGGGCACCGAGCGGGTGATCCCGGCCGACCTGGTCCTGCTCGCGCTGGGTTTCGACGGCCCCGAACGCGACGGCGCGCTGATGGGGCAGCTGGGGCTGCGGCCGGACCCGCGCGGCAACTTCGCCCGCGACGATGACTTCGGCGCCGGACCGGACGGGGTATTCGTGGCCGGGGACGCCGGACGCGGAGCGTCGCTGATCGTGTGGGCCCTGGCGGAGGGCCGCAGCGTCGCGGCTGCCGTCGACCGTTACCTGACCGGCGCCAGCACGCTGCCCGCGCCGATCAGCAGCTCCGACCGGCCGCTGGCGGCTCGCTGAGGCAAAGGTTACGCGATGACCGGACCGCCTTCGCGGCGGAGGCCTGCCCCGGCCGACCGCGGCGCGCAGGCGCACCCGTTCGGCGGGCGGCGGCTAATCCTCGGCCTTCAGCTTGTCCGCGATGGCCGTGACGCCGGCGATGAACAGCTCGACGCCGAGCCGGTAGTGGATCTCCGGGTCGCAGCTGGCCATCTGCGGGGCGCACTCGACCAGCCGCGGGTATCTGGCGGCGGGCAGCATGGCCAGGAAGACCTCATTGCGCCGCTGCTCTTCGGCGCGCTCCTCCGCGGATAGCTCAGGCGCTCGGCCCGGCTCGCTCATGACCAGCATGATCCCGGTCCACAGCGTGCTTCGGGCGATCTCGGCGGCCTGCTCGGGATCGAACCCGGCGCCGCGCAAGATCTCGAGGGCGGCCTCGGCGGCCCGCAGCGCCGGCTCGCTCTGCTTCTCCTTCTCGAGCAGCAGCTGCGGCGCGGCCGGGTGCGCGCGCAGCACGCTGATCAGCGATTCCAGCCCCCGCTGCAGCTGAACTGACCACGGGACCGACGGGTCGACGTGCACGTCGACCTCACCCCAGATCTGCTCGGCCACGCCCTGTAGCAGGTCTTCCTTGCTGCGGAAATGCCAGTACAGCGCCATCGGGGTGACGCCCAGGTCCTGGGCCAGCTTGCGGATGGTCAGCGCGTCGAGGCCTTCGGTGTCGGCGAGCTTGAGCGCGCGGTCGGTCACGGCGCGCTTGCTGAGCCGGGTCCGGCCCTCAAACTCGCCGTCCGGCTCTTCTGGCCGAGGGTCTGCCTTCATCACTTGACAACTATACGCCGTACAAGCGATGATGTACAACGTACTTGTACGACGTATAAGAACGATATACAGGTACGACGTACATGAGCTCACCAGGAAAGGACGATCGCTGTGCCAGCGAGTACCGTGTCAGCGGATCCCGGGGGGTCCAGGGGGCACCTGGGATCCATCAGCGCTGCCTCGCCGAACAGGTGGTGGGCGCTGGCGGCCATGAGCCTGGCCGCATTCATGGCCTACCTCGACAACAACGTGACGAACGTCGCGATCCCGACCATCCAGCGCAGCCTGCACCTGTCGGTGGCCGGGCTGGAATGGGTGGTCAGTAGCTACCTGCTCACGCTGGCCGGGCTGCTCCTCGTCGGCGGCAGGCTGGCCGACGTGTACGGGCGGCGCCGGATATTCCTGGCCGGCCTGGCCGTCTTCACGCTGTCCTCGCTGGCCGCCGGGCTGGCCGGCAGCGGCGGCGTGCTCATCGCCAGCCGCGCGGTGCAGGGGATCGGCGCCGCGATGCTGATGCCGACCACGCTGGCCATCATCGTGGCGGCCTTCACCGACCTGCGGGAGCGTGCCACGGCGATCGGCATCTGGGCCGCGATCGGCGCGCTCGCGCTGGCCACCGGACCGGTCGTCGGCGGCCTGATCAGCCAGCACCTCCACTGGGGCTGGATCTTCCTGATCAACGTGCCGGTGGGCGTGATCACGTTCGCGATCGCCCTGGCGTACGTGACCGAATCGCGGGCCGAGGACGCGGTACGCCGGATCGACCTGCCCGGCCTGGTCACCTCGGCGCTGACCTTGTTCCCGCTGACCTACGCGCTGATCGAAGGCAACGTGAAGGGCTGGACCGCGCCGCTGATCATCGTGGCGTTCGCCGCGGCCGCCGTCGCGGCCGCGGCCTTCCTCGCCGTCGAGGCCCGTGCCGCGCACCCGATGGTGGACCTGACGATGTTCCGGCGCCGCGAGTTCAGCGGCGGCACCGCCACGATGATGATCTGGGCCTTCGGGATCCTCGGTATCTACTTCTACACCTCGCTCTACCTGCAGGAGACGCTCGGTTTCTCGCCGACCAAGGCCGGCCTGGCGTTCGTGCCGATGGCGCTGACCGTCGCCGTGTCCGCCGCGCTCGCCCCGCGGGTCGCCGCGTGGGCCGGGGCACAACGCACGGTGGCGTTCGGGATGCTGCTCATGGTCGTCGGCCTGATCGTGTTCGCCCGCCTCGGCCTGCGGGTCGGCTACGCCGACCTGCTGCCCGGGTTCATGGTGTTCGGCGCCGGAGCAGGGCTGATGCAGGTACCGCTGACCAACGTGGTCATGGCGGCCACCCCGCCGGCCCGGGCGGGCGTCGCGTCCGCGCTGCTCAATGCCTCGCGGGAGGTCGCCGGGCTGCTCGGCATCACCGTGATCGGCGCGGTGCTGCGGACCCGGCAGGCCGCCGCGCTGCGCGCCGGCGCGGGGTCGGTGCACGCGTTCGTGGACGGATACCACACCGGGCTCCTGGTCACGATCTTGCTGCTGGCGGCCGGCGTCGTGGTCAGCTACGCGACGCTCCGCCCGCGCGCCGCCGGCCCGGCCGGGCCGGCCAGCGAGAGCACCGGGATCGAGGCTCTGGGCGAGCTGGTGATCGCGGACGAGCGGTCCTGAGTCCCCCGTTCCGGGGGCCGGACGGGACGACCGCGCGAGCCTGGCCGGGAACGCCCGGCCAG
>JASHVM010000521.1:0-4401 GCA_030044595.1 Streptosporangiaceae bacterium | reverse complement strand
CGCCAGTAGCGAAGCCCCGGTGGCAGCAGCTCGGGCGGGAAGTTCTGGTAGGCGACCGGGACCAGCCAGCGGCGGATCGCGGCCGCGCCGACCGAGGTGTAGGCCGGGACCGTGGTGGCGGGCCACGGGCCCGCGTGGTGCTGCGCGGCGACCACGGCGACGCCGGTGGGCCAGCCGTTGAAGACGATCCGGCCGGCCACGCGCTCGAGCACCGCGATGACCCGGCGGGCCAGCTCCGTGTCGTCCGGCGAGCCGGGGTCGGCGTGCACGGTACCGACCAGGTTGCCGGCCAGCGCGGCGAGGGCGGGCAGCAGGTCCTCCACCGACGGGTAGCTGATCACCAGTCCGGCCGGGCCGAACCGCTCGCGGGACAGCGTCGCCGCGTCGGTCGCGAATTCCTTCAGCGAGGCCTGGAACACCCGCGGCGTGGCCCCCCACGGGCCCGCCCCCGGCTTGCCCGCGGCCAGCTCGGTGAGGCCAGGGTGAGCCCTGGCCTCGGCCACCGCGTCCTGGAAGCCCGCGTAGATCCGGCCGGAGAGCATCGGCCCGCCCGACGAGGCGCCGACCGCCTCCGCGATCGCGGTCAGCAGCCCCGCATCCTCGGGCACGAAGAGCAGGCCGGGGTTGGTGCAGAACTGCCCGGCGCCGAGGGTCAGCGACGCGACGTACCCGGTGGCGACCGCGGCCGGGCGGGAGAACGCGGCGCCGGGCAGGACCACGCACGGGTTGACCGAGCCGAGCTCTCCGTAGAACGGGATCGGGACCGGCCGCTCCGCGCAGATCCTGGCCAGCGCCAGCCCTCCCGCGGTCGACCCGGTGAACCCGGCCGCCGCGATATCCGGATGCTGGAGCAGCCGCAGGCCGGCCTGCACCCCGTGCACCAGCCCGAACGTCCCGGCAGGCGCCCCGGCCCCGGCCAGTGCCCCGGCGACGACCTCGGCGGTCACGTCGGAGGTGACCGGATGGTTCTCGTGCGCCTTCACCACGACCGGGCAGCCCGCGGCCAGCGCCGAGGCGGTGTCGCCGCCGGCCACGGAGAACGCGAACGGGAAGTTGGACGCCGCGAACACCGCCACCGGCCCGACCGGCCGGGTGATCCGCCGGACGTCGGGCACGACACCGACGGCCGGGCTGACCACGGCGTCGGCGTAACCGCCGTCGCGCAGCACGTCCACGAACAGCCGGAGCTGCGTGGTGGTGCGGGCCACCTCACCGGTGAGCCGTTCGCCGCCCAGCGCGGTCTCCGTGTCGGCGATCGCCGCAAGCTCGCCGGCCCGGGCGTCGAGCGCGTCGGCCACGGCCTCGAGGGCCACCGCCCGCCGCGCCGCCGCGGACCCGTCGCCCCAGGCCGGGGCGGCCTGAACCGCCGACGCGACGACCGCGTCGACTCCGGCGTGGGTGGTCTCGGCGACCGGCTCACCCACCGGCGCCCCGGTACGCGGGTCAAAACCCTGGATCATTGTCGCTCCTATCGGGGGTCAGGCTCCGGGTCTCGGCCGCGCCTGGCCAGGAAGTCGAAGTCACAGCCTTCGTTGGCCTGCGCTATGTGCTCGCTGAACAGGGCGCCGTAGCCGCGCGTGAACTTCGGCTCCGGAGGCTGCCATTGCTCGCGTCGCTGAGCCAAGGCCCGTTCTGGAATATTCAAAGACAGCTCGCGGGCGCCGACGTCGAGGGTAATGAGGTCCCCGGCCCGGACGAGGGCGAGAGGGCCGCCGACGAACGATTCCGGGGCCACGTGCAGCACGCAGGCGCCGTAGCTCGTCCCGCTCATCCTGGCGTCGGAGATCCGCACCATGTCGCGGACGCCCTGCGCCAGCAGGTAGTCGGGAATGGGCAGCATGCCGTACTCGGGCATGCCAGGGCCGCCTTTGGGGCCGGCGTTGCGCAGCACCAGGACCGACTCGGGCGTAACGTTCAGCGCCGGGTCGTTGATCCGCTCGGTTATCTCCTGGTACGAGTCGAACACGACGGCGGGGCCGGTGTGCTTGAGCAGCCGCGGCTCGGCGGCGATGTGCTTGATGACCGCGCCGTCCGGCGCGAGGTTCCCGTACAGCACCGCGACCCCGCCCTCGGCGCCCAGCGCGGTGTCCGGCGTCCGGATGACCTCGGTGTTGTACAGGGGTGCTTGAATGATCTTTTGGCCGAACGGGCCACCGTCAACCGTCATCCGGTCCAGGTGCAGCGCCCCGGGGACCTTCGCCAGCTGGCCGAGCAGCGCCGGCAGGCCGCCGGCGTAGTAGAAGTCCTCCATCAGGTACGTCCCGCTCGGCCTGATGTTGGCCAGCCAGGGCACCCGGCGCGAGATCGCGTCGAAGTCGTCCAGGGTAAGGTCCACCCCCGCCCGCCCGGCCATCGCGATCAGGTGGATGAACGCGTTGGTAGAGCCGCCGAGCGCGAGCACGGTGGCCACCGCGTCCTCGAACGCCTCCCGGGTGAGGATCTGGTCCGGGGTGAGGTCCTCCCACGCCATGGCCACGATGCGCCTGCCGGCCGCCGCCGCCATCCGGTAGTGGGCGGAGTCGACCGCGGGGATCGAGGCCGCGCCGGGCAGCGTCATGCCGAGGGCCTCGGCGGCCGAGGTCATGGTCGAGGCGGTGCCCATCGTCATGCAGTGGCCCGGTGACCGGGCGATGCCGCACTCCAGGTCGGCCAGCTCGCAGTCACCGACCAGCCCGGCTCGCGCGTCATCCCAGAACTTCCACACGTCAGTTCCGCTGCCCACGCTCTGGCCGCGGTAGTTGCCGCGCAGCATCGGGCCGGCGGTCACGTAGATCGCGGGGATGTTCGCGCTGGCCGCGCCCATCAGCAGCGCGGGCGTGGTCTTGTCGCAGCCGCCCATCAGCACCGCGCCGTCGGCCGGGTAGGAGCGCAGCAGCTCCTCGGTCTCCATGGCGAGCAGGTTGCGGTACATCATCGGGGTCGGCTTCTGGAACGTCTCGCTGAGCGTGGCCACCGGGAGCTCGACCGGGAAGCCGCCGGCCTCGAGCACGCCGCGCTTGACCTGCTCGGCGCGCTGGCGCAGGTGCATGTGGCACGGGTTCAGGTCCGACCAGGTGTTCAGGATGGCGATGAGCGGCTTGCCGAGGTGTTCCTCGGGGTCAACGCCCAGCTGGCGCATGCGGGACCGGTGACCGAACGCCCTGAGCCCGGCGGTGCGCTCGCCGCCGAACCAGCGGAAGCTGCGGAGCTCTTCCGGATGTTTCACTTCAGGTCCCAGTCCGACAAGATGCCGGAGATCTCCTCCCTGAGCCCGGCGGGCAGGAGGCGGCTCGGCGGCCGGACGTCGGCACGGCACAGGCCCAGCTGGGCCAGGGCCTCCTTGACCACGCTCACGTTGTCCGCCGAGGCATCGGCGAGCCGCAGCTCCTCGAACGGGCGCACCGTCTCCCACACCCTCATCGCCGCGCCGAAGTCCCCCGCGCGCAGCGCGTCGAGCATGGCCAGGGCCAGGCCGGGGCCGACGTTGGCCAGGCCGGAGGTGAAGCCGCGCGCGCCGACGGCCCAGAACGCCGGCGCGGTCAGCTCGGCCGCGCCGGCCAGCCAGGTCAGCCGCTCGATCCCGGCGTCCCTGGCCACGGCGGCGAACCTGGTCGCGTCGCGTACCCCGTACTTGACGCCTACGACGTTCGGGCAGCGGTCCGCGAGCTCGGCGATGTGCGCGCCGCTGCGGCGCTCGTCCCTGATGTACAGGACGACGCCAAGGTCGGGCACGGCGCCGGCGATGGCGGCGTGGTAGTCGATCCAGCCGTCAGCGGACACGTACGGGTGCACCGGCTGGTGGATCATGACCATGCGCGCGCCGTGGTCCCGGGCGTGCCGCGCCGCGTCGGCCGCGGTCGCGACGTCATGGCCGACGCCCGCCAGCAGTTCGGCGCGCCCGCCGGCGGCCTTGGCCGCGGTCTCGACCGTGCCCCTGGCCTCGGCCTGGCTGAGCGCGTAGAACTCGCCGGTGTTGCCGTTCGGGGTGATCACCGTGATCCCGCCGTCCACCAGCCGGCCGATCAGCGCCGCGTAGGCGTCCCAGTCCGGTGCCCCGTCTTCGGTGAACGGCGTGACCGGGACGACGACCGCCGTGGCGAGGACGTTCCGCAGGGTATGCGCGGCGGTCGGGGTCAGGCTCATGTGAGGTTCTCCTCTACCGGATCTGGCACGGCCGGCTCGTCCTCACTAGGCCTACGTCAGACGCAGCAGACGTGTCAATGCGGGCGACAGCGGCCTGACAAGCTAAGCTCGGGTTAGCACGTGGTTGCGTCTAGGGTTCCGCCGGCGTCCGTCAGGGCAGGCCACAATCAGGGCGGCCGGGCCTGGACCGAGCGACGCCGCGACCCGGGCCCGCGGCCGTCCCCGCCCTTGCGGCGGCCGGATCCCCGGGGAACACCTGACGGGATAAAAACCCTGAGG
>JASHVM010000053.1:0-8983 GCA_030044595.1 Streptosporangiaceae bacterium | reverse complement strand
GTCGTCCTGCCAGTGCGTGAGCCGGTCGGCCAGGTGCGGGGCGACGTACTTGACGTAGTCGTCAACCGTGTCCCAGCCCTCGTCGCCCGACACGACCAGGGTGCTGAAGTCCTCGTTGAACACGTCCCTGATGACCCGGATGGTCAGGTCGGGCTCGCTGTACAGCAGTGCCGGCGCGCTGGCCGTCTTGGCCTTCTTCTCGATCGTCTCCCACTGGGCGGCGAGCCTGGCGACGTCGCGCGACAGCTCTTCCTCCGCAGCCCCTTCCGCCGCGGTGCGGACGATGACGCCCGCGTTCTCCGGCATCACCTTTTTCAGGATCTGCTTGAGCCGGTTCCGTTCGGTGTCGGGCAGCTTGCGGCTGATGCCGGTCATGGACGCGCCCGGGACATAGACCAGGTAGCGGCCGGGCAGGCTGATCTGGCTGGTCAGCCGGGCGCCCTTGTGCCCGACCGGATCCTTGGTGACCTGTACGATCACCGACTGGCCGGGTTTGAGCGCGGACTCGATCCGCTTGGGCTGGCCCTCAAGGCCGCTGACGTCGAAGTTGACCTCGCCGGCGTAGAGCACCGCGTTGCGGCCCTTACCGATGTCGACGAAGGCCGCCTCCATCGAGGGCAGGACGTTCTGCACCTTGCCCAGGTAGACGTTGCCGACGTACGACTGGTGGCTCGACCGGTTGACGTAGTGCTCGACCAGCACGCCGTCTTCCAGCACGGCGATCTGCGTGCGGTCCTTGCGCTGGCGGACCACCATGGTCCGTTCGACCGACTCGCGGCGGGCCAGGAACTCCGACTCGGTGATGATCGGGGGCCGGCGGCGGCCGGTATCCCTGCCTTCACGGCGCCGCTGCTTCTTGGCCTCGAGTCTGGTCGAGCCCTTCACCGACCGCACGTCGTCGGCGCCGGCTTGGCTGGCTGTGCCGTTCGGCTCGCGGACGTGCACCACCGTGTCCGGCGGGTCATCGGACGCGAGCGGCTCGGACCCGGCTAGGCTCTCGGCGGAACCGCGGCGGCGCTTGCGCCTGCGCCTGCGCCCCGCGCCTGCCTCGCCATCACGCTTCTGGTCGGAGTCCGCATCGTCGATGTCATCGGCCGGACCAGCCGCTTCGCCGGAGTCGGCGGATCCCTGAGGTCCCTGGGCGTCCTGGTCGGCCGGCGCATCAGCAGAGTCCTTGGCCGTGCCCGGCTTGGCCGCGCTGGCCTTCCGGCTGCGCGAGCGTGACGTGGACCCCTGGGGCCGCTGGCTCTCCGGTTGGCCGTCGGATCCCTGGGCCTCCCGGGCGCCCTGGTCTGTCTCGGCCTTCTGGGCGCCCTGGTCTGCTTGGGTCCCGGGCTGGGCGTTGCCGGCCTCGGCGGCGGCGTCTTGGTCACCAGCCCTGGACCGGCTGCGGCTCGGCCTGCGCCTGCGGCGACGGCCCGCGCCAGCGCCCTCGTCGTCGTCTCGGGGAGCCCCGGCTTCGCCGGCCGGCTCCGCGCTCCCCGGGGATCCCGGGGATCCCTGGGTTCGTGGCGATCCCGGCGGCTGGCCGGGCTGCGAAGGCTCCGGCCGGGCGGTCGGCGGCTGGAACACTACCTGCGGCGGCTGGAACACGGCCGCCGGGACGCTCGGAACACTGGGGTTCAGCTCGCCGGTATCACGCCCGCCTGTCGCATCGTTATTGAATTCTCTGTCGTTCGGCTCGCTCTCGAGCATTCGGGCAATCTCCAGTCAGGCTCCCGGGCGCGCCGGTCCGCGGCGTGCCGCCCAGCGGCAGCACGCACAGCCGGACCCGTGTACCACGCGGGAGCACATTGTCAACGTAGGCGCGGGCGGGGCCGCGATGGCGGCCCTGGACTCGCGCGGTAACCGCGCGGGCCCGACAGCACCGAGCCTTTATCTCTGTCTTCACGCGACGCCTCCCCTGGGCCACAGCAACGCCGCCATAACACGCTCGTCCCGGCCAGCTGGGCCCGCGAACCCTGGGCCAGCCGAGTGGTCATGGGCGGCGATGACGGCACGAGGCCGTGTCGCTCGCGCAACGCGGTCAGCACGTCCTCGGGTCGCACAGCGGGAGCCGTATGCAGAACAACCATTCGAAGAATGGCACAATCTTTCAGACCTGTCACGACGGCGCGCTGGCCGTCGTCCGCCAGGGGGGAACCGGGGGGCGCCCCAAGGGGGGTCCGGAGGGTCGAGGGGGTCTGGAGGGAAGCGCTTCCCTCCAGGAGCGGGAAAATCCCGGGGAGTTGCCCCGCGGGGTAACACAGCACGTCCATCTCGACCACGGCCGTGCGAGCATCAAGGTGCCGGACGCCCTTGTCCGTCAGGCGCTCCACCGGCGCCTCGCTGAGGGCAAGAAAGCCGGCCACGGCCCGCTCGGCCGCCGCTGGCTCCACGCCCGGCAGAACCACTCGCCACTCGGACGCCTCGAGGTGGGCGGTCCCACCGGCATCCTCGGTGACGTCAATCACATCTATCCCATCAGGCAGCGTTGCGTTCAGCCGCTGGCGCACCTGCGTCGCGGCCTGGCGGGACGTCAGCGCGAGGCTCAGGTACTCCGCCTCGCTCGCTACACCGGTCGGCGCGCCGCCCGCGTAAGAAATCTTCGGATGCGGCGTGAACCCGGCGGAGTAAGCGATCGGCAGCCCGGCCCGGCGAACGCCCCGCTCGAAGACGCGAGCCACGTCTCTGTGGCTGGCAAAACGCATCTTCCCGCGTTTAGCATACCGAACCAGCAGATGCTGCACTGCAGGCCTGGCGGCTGGCCTGGGACCACTCGGGCCCGGCTCCGTCACGCTACCTCCCGCCGACCACGGGAAGCAGTCGCCTCCCGTCGAGGCGCTGCCCCGTCGGGCCCACCTGGATCTCGGTACCCATGGCGGGACAGACCCCACATTCATAACACGGAGTCCAGCGGCAATCTTCCACTTCGGCCGCTCCCTCGGGCGCGACGGAATCCTGCCAGTCCTGCCAGAGCCAGTCGCGGTCAAGTCCCGCGTCCAGGTGATCCCAGGGGAGCACCTCACTGTAATCACGTTCGCGCGTAGTGTACCATGCGAGGTCCACCGGCTCGGTGGCCAGCGCCGACTCGGCGCAGCGCAGCCACCGCTCGAACGAGAAGTATTCGCTCCACCCGTCAAACCGCGCGCCGTCCCGCCACGCGGCCAGGATCACGCGGCCCACGCGGCGGTCGCCGCGCGACAGCAATCCCTCGATGAGGCCCGGCTGCCCGTCGTGGTACCGGTACCCGATCGCCTTGGCGGAGCCGCGATCAGAACGCAGCGCGCTGCCGAGCGCGCGCAGCCGAGCGTCCACCACGTCCGGCGGGCACTGCGCGGCCCACTGGAACGGCGTGTGGGGCTTGGGCACGAAGCCGCCGATCGACACCGTGCACCTGATGTCGCGCCGCCCGGTCGCCTCGCGGCCCGCCGCGATGACCCGGCGCGCCAGTTGCGCGATGGCCAGCACGTCGGCGTCGGTCTCGGTCGGCAGCCCGCACATGAAGTACAGCTTCACCTGCCGCCACCCGCCGGCGTAGGCCGTGGTGACCGTCCGCAGCAGGTCGTCTTCGGTGACCATCTTGTTGATCACCTTGCGCATCCGCTCGGACCCGCCTTCGGGCGCGAAGGTCAGGCCGGACCTGCGGCCGTTCCTGCTGAGCTCGTTGGCCAGGGTCACGTTGAAGGCGTCCACCCGGGTGGACGGGAGCGACAGCCCGACGTTCGTCCCCTCGTAACAGTCGGCCAGGTCGACGGCGATCTCGTTGATCTCGCTGTGGTCCGCGCTGGACAGCGACAACAGCCCGACCTCGTCGAAACCGCTGGCCGCTACGCCGCCCGCGACCATCGAACCGATCGTGGTGATCGACCGCTCCCGTACCGGCCTGGTGATCATCCCGGCCTGGCAGAACCGGCATCCGCGGGTGCAGCCCCGGAAGATCTCCACGCTGTACCGCTCGTGCACGGTCTCGGCGACCGGGACGATGGGCGCGCGCGGATACGGCCACGCGTCCAGGTCCGTCACCGTGTGTTTCGACACTGTGGCCGATACGCCCTGGCGATTAGGAATTATTTTTGATATCTTGCCGTCAGGGCGGTACGATACATCGTAGAAGCGAGGCACGTACGCCATGGTCGCGAGCCGCAGCAGCAGGCCGTCCCGACCGCCTGGCTGCCCGGCTTGCTTCCAGTCGCGAATCAGGTCGGTGATCGCGAGCACGGCCTGTTCGCCGTCGCCGAGTACCACCACGTCGAGGAAGTCCGCCACCGGCTCCGGGTTGAAGGCTGCGTGGCCCCCGGCGATCACCAGGGGGTGAGCCACCGTCCGTTCGGAAGAAAAAAAGGGAATACCCGCCAGGTCGAGTACGGTCAGGAGGTTCGTGTAGGACATCTCGGTAGCGAAACTGACCCCGAGCACGTCAAAGGCGCTGACCGGCCGGTGCGAGTCCACCGTGAACTGAGGCACGCCATTGCCCCGCATGAGCGCCTCCAGGTCGGGCCACACCGTGTAGGTGCGCTCGGCCAGCACGCCCGCGCGCTCGTTCAGCACCTCGTAGAGGATCTGGACGCCCTGGTTGGGCAGACCGACCTCGTAGGCATCCGGGTACAGCAGCGCCCACCGGACGTCGGTGTCGTCCCAGTCCTTCACGACCGAGCCGACCTCGCCGCCGACGTACTGGATCGGCTTGCGCACCCGCGGCAGCAGCGGCTCCAGCGCCGGGTATACCGATTCGACAGGCATGTGAAGAGATTATCTGAACGGCCGGTGGTGACAGCTGCCGCGGAACCGCGGGCTGGTCCGGGAGCCAGCCCCGGTCAGGTCATGCGGTCTGACCGGGCTGGGCACTACTCGAAGACCCGGCGGCGGCGGTGAACGGACTGGAGCAGGCCGATCGCGATCATGTCAGCGAAGATGGCCGAGCCGCCGTAGGAGACGAACGGCAGCGGGAGGCCGGTGATCGGCATGATGCCGATCGTCATGCCGATGTTCACGAACGACTGGAACGCGAACCACATCGCGATGCCGGAGGCGACCAGCATGCCGAACAGGTCGTCGGCGCGGGTGGCGATCCGCAGCGCGCGGATGATCACGATGCCGAGCAGGACGACGATCGTGATGGTGCCGACGAAGCCGAGTTCCTCCCCGGCCACGGTGAAGATGAAGTCGGTCTGCTGGGACGGGACAAAGTTGCCGGCCACCAGCTGGCCGTGGAACAGTCCCTGGCCGAACATCCCGCCCGAGCCGACCGCGATCTTGGCCTGGGACGCGTTATAGCCCGCGCCCGCGAGGTTAGCGGACGGGTGCAGGAAGGAGGTAAACCTGGTCAGCTGGTAGGACTTCAGCACGTGCAGGCGGGCGCCCACGAACACGGCGCCGGCGACGAGGGCCACGAGGGCGGCGATGACGCGCAACCGCGCCCCGGACAGCACGATCATGGTGGCGGTCACCACGATGAGCACCAGGGCTACGCCCAGCGCGGGCTCGATCACCACCAGCCCGATCAGCGGCGCCGCGCTGGCCAGCGCCAGGAGCACCGAGCGGATGCCGGGAGTGCCGCCTCGCGCCGGGGTGAAGACCGTCGCGATGATCAGGACGAGCGCGATCTTCGCGAACTCCGATGGCTCGACCTGGAAACCGCCGGGCAGGGAGATCCAGGCGTGCGCGCCGTTGATGTCCGAGCCGAGCGGGGAGAGCACGGCGAGCAGCCCCAGCAGCGTCGCGCCGTAGACCGCCGGGGACCACGACCTCACCCGCCGGGTGTCGACGAAGCTCACGGCGAACATCAGGATGAGGCCGATCACCGCCCACAGCAGCTGCTTTTTCAGGTAGGTGTGCGGGTCCTCGCCGGCCGCGATCAGCCCGGGCTGTGTCGCCGACCACACGAGCAGGACGCCGATGGCGCTCAGCCCGGTCACCACCAGGACCAGCAGCCAGTCTATGTGTCTGAGCACGGAGTTCCGGGCAAACGCCCTGGTCAGCAGGGACCGCGGGTGGGCCGAGTAGATCCCGGGCCGCGGCGCGCTGTAGCCGCGCGCGGTATAGCTCGGGCTGGATCGGCCCAGCATCATGACCCCCCGGTGTAGCCGGCCGGCGCCTTGATCGTTCCGGCGGGCGATAGCTGCGGCAGCGAGGACGGCACCTGGCCGCCCGGGACCGCTGCCTTGTGCCCCTCCAGGCCGTAGATCCCGTCCCAGATCTGGCGGACCGCGGGGGCGGCCACGTCGGCGCCGTAGCCGGAGTCCGGGACCATGACGACGACCACGTACTTCGGGTCATTGCACGGCGCGAACGAGGCGAACACCGACGACGCCTGCGCGCCGAACACCTGGGCCGTTCCGGTCTTCCCGGCGACGCAGACCTGGTTGAGCGGGAAACCGCTGAAGGCGCCCGCCGCCGTACCCTGGGTCACCACCCCGGCCAGCGCGTCGCGGATGTAGGCCAGTGTGTCGCCGGAGACCGGCAGGTGGCGGACGACCTGCGGGGTGATCCGCTGCACCACCTTCCCGGACGGCGAGATCAGCGCCTCGCCGATCTTGGGGCTGTACAGCGTCCCGCCGTTGGCCAGCGCAGCGTAGGCATCGGCGAGCTGGAGCGGGGTGACGGTCACGTAGCCCTGCCCGATCGCGGCGATCGCGGCCTGGCCGGGTTCCCATACGTTGCCGTAATGGCAGTCCTGGTACTCGATCTGCTGGACGTAGGAGCCGTTGGCGTTGCCGTACTTGCACCAGTCCTGGCCGGTGTAGGCGTTGTCCTTCCAGAAGTAGTACAGCCATTCCCTGGTCGGGACGCTGCCGAGGTTCTCCTCGGGCAGGTCGATGCCGGTGGGCTGGCCGAACCCCCAGGCCAGCTCCATCTTCTGCATCGTCTGCACCGGGGCCTTGGGCGAGGTCACGACGTTGGCACCCGTGTCGTCGCTCAGGTACATGTCGTACCCGAGGTTGTAGAAGACGGTGTCGCAGGACTGGATGAGCGCCTCGGACAGCGAGATCTGGCCCTCGTTCGGGTTGCCGTCATTGATGAACTTGTGGCCGCCGATGGTGACCGAGGCGGGACAGTCGTAAGTCGAGTCCAGGCTGTACCCGTCGGCCACGGCGGCGGCGGTGGAGGTGACCTTCCACGTAGAGCCGGGCGCCCACTGGCCCATGGTGGCCCAGTTGATGACCGGGGCGCCGGATCCGGAGCCGAACAGGTAGCTGAACTCCTGCTGCGAGATGCCGCCGGTCCACACGTTCGGGTTGTAGTTGGGGTAGCTGGCCATCGCCACCACCCGGCCCGTGGTGGTCATCACGACCGCCGCGGCCTGCTTGGGGTCGTTGCCCTCGCTCCGCGACTTGGCGACCGCCGCGTCGAGCGCGTTCTGGGCGTCGACCTGAATCTGCGCGTTAAGGCTGGTTACCAGGTCATCACCGTTGGTCGGCGCGGTCTGGCGGACGGTACCTGTCACGTCGCCGGCGGCGTTGACGGATACCACCTGGGTTCCCGGCGTGCCGCGGAGCTGGCTGTCGTACTGGGCTTCGAGGCCGGACTGGCCGACTAGGTCCACGCCGGAGAAGCCGGTCACCTGCAGGTGCCTGCTCTTGATCTCCTGCGCGGTGATCGGCTGCAGGTAGCCGAGCACCTGGGACGGGTCGGCTCCGTCGGGCTCAGGGTAGGTGGTGACCGGCTGGACCTGCGCGGTAACGTCGGGGAATTCGTTCTGCTGCTCCAGGATCTGCAGTGCTACCTGGTCCGGGACACGCTGGGCCACCGGTATGGGCTGGTACGGCGAGCCCGACCAGCAGGGGGCCGGGACGCCCACCGTGCACTGCCGGGTTTTCTCGGTCAGCAGCTTGTAGGACATGCCGAGCAGCGAGGCCAGCCGGTGCAGGACGGGCGCGGCACCGGAGGGCTGCTGGGACAGGTTCATCATGTCCACGGAGACGGTCAGAGTCGTGTTGTTGGTGACCAGCTGGTTGCCGACGTCGTCCAGGATCTGGCCGCGGACCGCGGGCACGATCACGTCCCTGGTCTGGTTCTGCTGGGC
Source organism: Streptosporangiaceae bacterium (assembly GCA_030044595.1). Lineage (GTDB taxonomy): Bacteria > Actinomycetota > Actinomycetes > Streptosporangiales > Streptosporangiaceae > Palsa-504. The sequence continues at coordinate 978 of JASHVM010000053.1, read as the reverse complement.
CAGGTTCTTGTACGTGCTGCTGTTCAGCACCTGCACGTACCACAGCCTGCCGCCGAGCGAGATGATCATGGCGGCCACGACCAGGTAGAGGAGCACAAGGCGGCGGCGCGACGCCGCGTTCATCGGTAGCCTCCTGTCCGCCTGCTCCGCTTGGCTTTCGGGCGAGGCATGTGCAACCGCGGCGTGCTCCCGCCGGTGTAGCCCCGGCCGAGCGCGGTTCGGCTGGAGGCGCCCCGGCTGAAGGCCCTGCGGCCCATGGTGCGCCGGCCCATGACCCCTTTCCCGGTGGCCCCGCTGCGCGATGACGTGCGGCGCAGCCAGCCCCGGCCCGGCGACTTCGGCAGCGTCGAGGACGGCCGGGCCGACCTGCGCAAAGCGGCGGTCAGCCGGCCGAATGAGCTGCCCTTGGAGAAGCGGGGAGCGTGTTCGGTGGTGCCGCTCGCCCCCCGGCGCAGCATTCCGCGGCCCGACGAGGACGGCTTGCTCAGCCACGATGACCGGCCCAGGAACGGCGACCGGCCGAGGAAAGACGACCGGCCCAGCAGGGCCGACTGGCCCAGCGGGGCCGACCGGCTCGCCGGGGCCGGCCGGTTCAACACGGACGACGAGCGGCTGAATACCGAGCCGCCGAGCAGGGACCTGCCCATCCGCGACCGGCCGAACCTGGAGTTTTGCAGCGCGGCGGTCCCCGACACCGAGCCGCCGAGCAGCGAGCCGCCGAGGACCCCCGCGCGCGGCCGGGCGCCGAACCGGACCTTGACCGGGCCGCCGTTGATCCCGGCCAGCGCGCTGCCCTGCCCGGTGCGGGTCTGCAGGCTCGAGGACCCCTTGAGGCCCCTCAACTTCGTCGGTGCCCCGAGGGCGCCGGGACCGCGGCGGGTGCCGCTGGCCGCGTACGCCGCACCGAGCGCGGCGCCGGACAGCGAGCCGCTGCGGCCCAGGTTGAGGCGGGGCTCACGCTTGGCCGCGGGCCAGCTG
>JASHVM010000520.1:0-3895 GCA_030044595.1 Streptosporangiaceae bacterium | reverse complement strand
GCCGCGCGTCGCCGCCGTCCCCGCGCCACGTCGCGAGCCACGCGTGTAGCTGGTCGTCGCCGGTCAGCATGGACCAGTCCCGCAGCCGCTCGGCTATCTGCCCGGCCGCGTCGATGACGAATGCCTGATCACCGCCGCCCGAGATGCCGTGCACCCGGCCCTGGCTGGCCGCACCGTGGCGGATGCTGGCAGAACTGAACCGCGCCCCGACCGCCAGCGCCGCGACGACATGCCCGGCTTCGTGCCAGGCCGTCCGGACCGCCGCCGTCCTGGCCGGCGCGAAGCTCGGCATAGCACCAAGGTCGTACCGCTGCCTGATCCACACCTCATGCACGATCGACTCGTCGTCGTAGCGGACGAGCCGGCTCAGCTCGGCCTGGATCTGCGCCAGATACCGTGACTCGGCGGGTGTCATCGTGGCGACAGCACGCAAAACTCGCTGCCTTCCGGGTCGGCGAGCACGGTCCAGGACACGCCGCCCTGGCCGACGTCGACCGGCACCGCGCCGGCCTCGCGCAGCGCCGCCACCGCGGTCACGTGATCCTCGCCCTGGAACGGGGCCACGTCCAGGTGCACCCGGTTCTTGACCGTCTTCACGTCCGCGGACCGCAGCAGCTCCAGGAACGGCCCGGTTCCCGCGGGCGAGCGCAGCGATACCCCGTCGTCGATCGACTCGCTCCGCACCCAGCCCGTGGCCAGCTCCCAGAATCCGGCCACCGCTGCGGGATCGAGGCACTCGGCCACGACCGCGGCGACCGGCCCGGTGCCGGAGTAAACGGGTCGCGGGTCCAGGACGCAGAACTCGTTGCCTTCCGGGTCGGCCAGCACGACCCACGGAACCTTGCCCTGGCCGACGTCGGCTGGCACCGCGCCCAGGCCGCGCAGCCGGTTTACCTCGGCCGCCTGGTGTTCGGGCGATTCAGTGGCCAGGTCCAGGTGAACGCGGTTCTTGCCGCTCTTGGCCTCCGGGACCGCCACGATCACCAGCGGCAGCGCCACCGGGTCCGGGTAGCTGTACCCGCGGGGACACACGTCGACCTCGCCGGGTTCCTCGGCGGCTATCTCCCAGCCGAGGGCGGCGGCCCAGAACCGGGCCAGCCTGGCCGGCTCGGCCGCGTCGATGACCAGGTGCACGAGACGGGTGGGCACCCCGACAGCCTGCCATCAGGGCAGGCCGCCGGGCAACTCACGACCGTGGCGGGATATCCCGTCAGCCGATGGCGGCCCTGATCCCAGCTCACGGGCGATCGTCGACTTGCCGGTGCCCGGCGCGCCGGAGACCACGACGAGGGTCAATGTCAGCGCGCCGCGATCTCGTACCGCCCCGGCTGCCTCGTCAGCCACTGCCAGAACGTCCGGCGCGGCGGCCGCGCGACGAAGTGACCGCTGCCCACCTTGCCCGCCACCTCGATCCGCAGCAGCTCGGGCACGTCGGGTCCCCACGGCGCGCGGACTTTCACGTGGCCGCTGCGGACCGCCACGTCGTCGGTGTCCACCACGATGCCCGGCTTGGTGATGAGGATCATGTGACCGCTGCGCACTTCCGCGTCAAGCTGGAGCGTTCGCTGCGTGATGACGGCCTGGGTGAAATCCAGTTTCACGTGGCCGCTGCTGACCCGCGCCTCGATCCGCTGCGGCACGACCCACCGGCCGTCCCGCTTCGCGTGACCGCTGCCGCACTCGATACGCACGACGTCCTTGACCCTGGGCGCCGGCACGCTCGCCCCGGACCCGGCGGCGGGCAGGTCGGAGACGAGCTTCGCCAGCTCACCGTACGTGCGCGCCGACAGGGCCAGTTCCAGCCGTTCGTCGAGTTCCTCCGCGGTCAGCCGCCCGTCTCCCGCGGACACTCGCAGCAGCTCCACCACCCGGTCCCGGTCCTCGTGCGAGGCGCGCAGCTCGCTCCGGGCCACCTCGCTGCCGGGTTCGGAATCCGCCATGGGAAAACTCTAAAGCCGACGGCTTGTCCGGTACCACGCGCCGCCCGCTGGCCTCCGCTCGCGGGGTTAATCAACTGCTGCCTCCTTCATATAATCCCGGTGATGACTGACATGTGCGTCACAGATGAGCGGGTGACCGGTCGCCTCGCCGTCCAGGTCCGCGGCCTGCGGATGAGCTTCGGCGCTACCGAGGTCCTGCACGGCGTGGATTTCGACGTCGCTTGCGGCGAGGTGTTCTGCCTGCTCGGACCGAACGGCGCGGGTAAGACCACGACCCTGGAGATCCTGGAGGGCTTCCGGCCGCCGACGGCCGGGCTGGTCCGTGTCCTCGGCCTGGATCCCGCGGTGCACGCGGCCAAGCTCCGCCAGCGGGCCGGGATGGTCTTGCAGGAATGCGGCTTTCCCCGGCAGGCTCGCGTAGCCGAGCTTCTCGACCTGTGGCGGACCTACTACCCCAAACCCCGCCCGCTCGGTGACCTGCTCGAGGTCGTGGAGCTTGCCGAGGTCAGCAACACCCAGGTGCGCAAGTTGTCCGTAGGTCAGCGCCGGCGGCTGGACTTCGCCCTGGCCCTGGCGGGCGATCCCGACCTGATCTTCCTCGACGAGCCGACCACCGGCTTCGACCCGGAGGCGCGCCGCCGGTGCTGGGCGGCCATCGAGAACCTCCGCGGGCTCGGCAAGACGATCCTGCTCACCACGCACTACCTGGATGAGGCGGAACGGCTGGCCGACCGGATCGCCATCCTGAAGGCGGGCCGGATCGAACTGGCCGGGACGACGCACGAGGTCGCCGTCCGGGCCGGCCTGGCCACCCGGATTTCCTTTACCACCCCATCGGCCCTGCGCCAGGGCGAGGTCGCGCTCCCGGACGGGATCGATCTGGCCGTCTGCGGCCCGCTGTCGGTCTGCCACACCGAGCACGCCGCGACGACGCTGCGCCGGCTCCTTGACTGGGCGCAGCAGAACAGCCTCGGCGACCTGGACGGCCTCGCCGTCACCGCGCCCAGCCTCGAAGACACGTACCTGCAGCTCACCGGCGCAGACCAGGATCCGTAGAACCCGTATCAGCCAAGCCGAAGAAAGAATCACACGTGACCAGATCGGTTCGCCTCGCCGCCAGGCAGGCGCTACTGGAGCAGCGCAGCTTCTGGCGCAGTGCCGAGTACGCGCTGTTCACCTTCGCTTTCCCGTTGATGATCCTGCTGCTGATCGGCGCGGCCAACGTCGGGTCCTACCTGCCGGGCACGCACATCAAGAACACCACGGTCTTCGTGCCCGGCATCCTGGCCTTCGGGGTGATCGTCGCCGCCTACGTGAACCTCGGGTCCAAGGTCGCGGTGCTGCGCCACGACGGCGTGCTCAAGCGGATCAAGACCACTCCGCTGCCGTCCGCGGCCTATCTCGGCGGCCTGCTGGCGAGTACCGTCGCGACCTCGGTCTTCATCAGCGCCTGCACGGGGCTGACCGGCTGGCTCGCGTTCGGCGCGAGTCCGCGCCCGGGCGGGTTGCTCGCGCTGGCCGCCGGGCTGACCCTCGGGATCGTGTGTTTCGCCACCCTGGGCCTGGCCATCAGCTCGGTCATCACGAGCGCGGATTCCGCGCTGGTGATGACCGAGCTGATGGCCAGGCCCAGGGCGGCGAAGCACACGATGCCCAGGACCAGCCCGCCGGCCAGGGTCACTAGCCCGCCCGCGCGGGGTCCGGCGCCGAAGGCCAGCCAGCCGATCACCCCGGTGCAGGCGGTGATGAGGATCGCGGTCGCGACGGTGCTCGCCAGCAGGCCGCCGAGGTAGGCCGCGGACGGCAGCGGCGTCGTCCTGATGCGCTTGAGCACGCCGTCGTGGCGCAGCACCGCGACCTTGGACCCGAGGTTCACGTAGGCGGCCACGATCACCCCGAAGGCCAGGATGCCCGGCACGAAGACCGTGGTGTTCTTGATATCCGTGCCCGGCAGG
>JASHVM010000519.1:0-5902 GCA_030044595.1 Streptosporangiaceae bacterium | reverse complement strand
GGCCCGGCGGGCGGCGGCGGCGCGGGCAGGGCGGTCACGGTGCGGCGCGGGCGCTCGCCGAGGGACGTAGCCGGGCGGGGCTGATGTCGGGAATCTCGCGGATGCCGAACACGTCCCGCAGGGCGCTCAGCGCAGCGAGTTCGCCGCAGCGGCCGTGCACGCCGGGGATCGGCGGGGTCGCCGACGAGCAGAGGTAGACGCCTCGGATCGGCGTCCGGTACGGGTTCCAGCTGATCACCGGGCGGAACACGGTCTGCCGCAGCGTCTGCAGCCCGACGCCGATGTCGCCGCCGACGTAGTTGGGGTTGTGCGCCTCTTCGCCGGCCGCGGTCCGGACCGCCCGGGCCAGGACGAGGTCGCGGAACCCGGGTGCGAACCGCTCGATCTGCGCCTCGATCCGGTCGGTCATGTCCACGTCGGACCCGGAGGGTACGTGACAGTAGGTCCACAGCGTCTGCTGCCCCGCCGGGGCGCGGGAGGGATCGGCGACCCCCGGCTGCATGACGAGGACGTACGGGTCCTGCGGGTGCTTACCCGCAGCCACCTCGGCCTCGGCCGCGGCCGTCTGCTCGAACGTCCCGCCCAGGTGCAGGGTCCCGGCCCGGCGGCAGTCCTCGTTGGTCCACGGCACGGGGCCGGACAGCGCGAAGTCCACCTTGCACACGCCGGGGCCGTAACGGAAGATGCGCAGCTCGGTGCGATACCAGTACGGCAGCCGGTCCCCGGCCAGCGCGGTGAGGGTCCGGGGTGAGGTGTCGAACAGGACGGCGCTGGCGTAGGACAGATCGTCCAGCGAGTCCACCCACCGGCCGGTCTCGATGCTCCCGCCGGCCGTGACGACCGCGTCGGCCATCGCGTCGGTGATCCGGGCGCTGCCACCCGCGATGACCGGCCAGCCCACCCCGTGCGCGAGCATGACCAGCATGAGGCCGATGCCCCCGGTCGGCACGGCGGTGAGCGGCATCATCGCGTGGGCGCTGGCCCCGGCCAGGATCGCGCGGGCCTCCGGGGTACGCCAGCGCCGGACCAGCAGGGAGGCGGGCAGGATGCCGCGCAGGCCGTACTCGGCGAGCGCGAACGGATGGGCCGGCGGCCGGCGCAGCGGCTCGAGCAGCGCAGGCAGGATCTGGTCCAGGTGGCGGGTCAGCGGACCCATCAAGCGCTGATAGGAGCGGCCGTCATCGCCGAGCCGGGCGGCTGTCTCGGCCACCGAGCGGGACACGATCGCCGCACGGCCGGCGTCGAGAGGATTGGCGAACTCGATCTGCGGCCGTGCGAACCTCACGCCCCGCGCGGCCAGGTCGAAGCGCTGGAAGAACGGCGACGCCAGCGCCAGCGGGTGCCCGGCCGAGCAGACATCGTGGCGGAAGCCGGGCAGGGTCAGCTCTTCGGTCCGGCAGCCGCCGCCGATCGTCGGCGCGCCCTCGATGACCTGGACGCGCAGGCCAGCCGCGGCCAAGGTGACGGCAGCGGCCAGGCCGTTCGGTCCGCTGCCGACTATCACCGCGTCAGGGTTCCCCCGCATACCCACCTCGACTGCCCGCTGGCCGGGTCCTTCATGCCGTGCTGCTCGTGGCGCCCTTGTCGCGCCGCAGCATGCGGTTGAAAGGAGCTGCGATGGTCTGGAACACGCTGCGCACCGCTGAGTTGTGCCAGATGTTCCCGGCATGACGCCACTGGCGCTTGGAGTCCACGCACGTGCTGCGGACCTGCACCACCGGGTCCGGCACGCCGAGACGCTGGCCCAGCGCGGTCAGGGTCGCGGTCCAGAACTTGTCCTCCTTGCGGTGCCCGCCGAACATCATCCCGAGCTCATAGATCGGGTCGTTCGCGCGCATCAGTACCTGCGCCTGGACCATGGTGTCATCGCCCTCCCGCTCGGCCATGAACGTGATCCAGCCGGCGAACATGTGGCCCTGCGGGGTCATCAGCGTGAACGACTCGCTGTCCGCGTACAGGACGAAGACCCCGGTCGACAGTTTCACGCCGCCGCCGATGGCGAGGTCGAGCAGCGCGACGTCGCCGGGATTGACGCCGGTGAGCGCGCCGGCGAAACGGTTGCCCTTCGGCCAGAACTCGGGGAAGTGCTGCCGCCAGACGCCGATCGCTTGCTCCGGCGTGATCTGCGGCCCCACGTTCATGCGGTAGGTCTTCTGCCACATCTTGCCGAAACCCTGCACCGGGCCGGTAAGCCGCCGGCCCGCGACGTTGGTCCCGCGGACCCCGTCGCGCTGTTCGACCTCCAGCCGTTCCACCTTCTTGGCCCAGCTGGCCACGTCCCGCGGCGGTGCAGTCTCGGCCGCGCCCTCGGGCGGGGCCGCCGCGGCCTCGCGGGCGCTCAGCCCGATCTCCTCGGCGGACCTTACCTTGTCCGGGCCTGCTGTCTCAGTCATGGCAGGCCCCTTTACCTGGCGACGCCGTTCAGCGCCGATTCTTCGGTTTCGTAAATGATGATGGCCTCGTCCAGCCGGGTGAGCTCGAAGATCTCCCGGTAGTGCTCGCTCAGCCCGTAGGCGGCGAGCTGCTGACGCTGCCGGTTGGCGCGGACCAGCAGGGTCACCAGCATGCCGATGCCGCCGCTGTTCATGTACTCGAGCCCGGCAAAGTTCAGTACGAGCCTGCTCGTCTCCGGACCGGCGGCCTCGTAAGCCGACATCAGCACTGGTTCGCACGCCGCGGTGACCTCGCCTTTGATGTCGACGACAGCCACCGAGTCGCCGACCCGCCGAACGTCCATAGTGATCGCCGGTGCAGTCATGAGTTCCTCCCCTTCGGGTCCTTCTTGAGCTGGTTTGGTGTGCCGTCAAGCGGCAGGTCCGGTTAGCTGGCTGACGGCGTGGTCGAGGTCGGGAAAGAGCTCGATGAAATCCGACAGCCTGGTGATATCGAAGATCTCGCGGTAATGCGGGGACAGCCCGCTGGCCACGACCTTCCTGCGCTCGGCCCGGGCGCGGGCCAGCACGCTCACGATGAGCGCGATGCCGGTGGAGTTGATGTAGTCCACCGCGGCGAAGTCGAGCACCACCGTGCCCGGGTCGTTGTCCGCGGTGACCGCGCGCTGATACGCGTCGGTCAGGACTGTGGCGGCGGACCCGTCGACCTCGCCGGAAAGCTCGATTACGGCGGCGCCGGTAAGCTCCCGGGTCGTGGCCTCACACATGCTCGCCATGTGCAGCACCTCCAGTTCGCATCGTCAGCCAGATGGTGTGCCGCTGGCCATCGGTTGTTACATCCATCGCGTCGACCATGTTGCGGATGAGGAACAAGCCCCAGCCGCGCGGGCTCTGGCCGCCGTCAAGCTTTTTGAGTAGGTCCGGCTCCTCGTGAGCGCCGGAGTCGGGATGCGCTTGGCCACCCTGGTCGGTGATCGCGACGATGACCTCGTCGCCGTTCAGGGTGACTTCGACCTCGACCGGAATCTCCGCGCGGTTGCCGTTGCCGTGCTCGATTGCGTTCATGGTCGCCTCGGCGACCGCGGTCTTGAGCTTTTCCAGCCTGGCCGCTGGCAGGCCCACGTCCGCTACGCTCTCGGCGACCCTGGCGAGCGCGAGGCGCTCGTTGCCCGGCTCGCTCGGCAGCGTGAACGCGTCGAGCCTGCGGGGCTTAGGCCGGGCTACCTGGGTCATGGTTAGCTCCCTCGATGCCAAGCGGACGGCGAGCGCTGCAGCGATACCAGCGTGATGTCGTCCTCCTGCTCGTGATCGGGACCGGTGAAGTTATTGAGCTCGGTGAGGCACAGGTCGATCAGCGCCTCCCCTGACGGCCCCTTGCCCACGAGCGCCGAGACCCGCGGGAATCCGAACATTTCCCGGTCTGGCGCGTGCGCCTCGGCGAGTCCGTCGCTGTGCAGCAGGGCGCAGTCGCCCGGCTCGAACTGGAAGCGCATCTCTTCGTACGCCATGCCGGGCATCAGGCCGAGCGGCATGCCGCGCGCGCGCAACTCTTGTACGCCGCCCTGGGTGCGCACGTACGGGACGTCATGGCCCGCGTTGGCGAACTCCACCTCGCCGCTGGCGGGGTCGAGGACCAGGGCCAGGCAGGTGACGAACATGTGCGCCGGGATGTCGACGCAGAGCATGTTGTTCACGTGACCGAGGACTTCGCCCGGCGAGATCAGCCTCGGCGCGGCGTCGCGGAGCAGCGCGTGAGTGCTGGCCATGACCAGCGCCGCGGGCACGCCCTTGTCGGTGACGTCGCCGACGACGAACATGATCCGCCCGTCGGGCAGCGGGATGAAGTCATAAAAGTCGCCGCCGACGGTCCGCGCCGGGCGGTAGAACGCGGCGACGTGCCAGCTCGGCAGGTCGGGCAGGCTCTTGGGCAGGAACTGCTGCTGGATGAGCTGAGCGATCTTCAGTTCCTGGTCGATCCGCTCCCGCTGCCTGGCCTCGGCCTGTTGCTGCCGGACCAGCTGGCCGACCCGCATGGCGGGAGCGGCATAGCCGGCCAGTGAGTTGAGCAGGCGAACGTCGTCGGTCGAGTACCCCCGCTCGGACCTTCTCGGGCCGAGACTGAGCAGGCCCACCAGGCTGCCCGACGAGATCAGCGGGACGACCAGGATCACGCCCGCGGCTTGCAGGGTATCCAGCGCCGGGGACAGCAGCTCCAAGCGGGTGATGTCCACCGCGCTGGCCGCGCTGAGCAAGTAGCTGATCAGCGGGTCATTGGAGGTCAGGTCCAGCTCGGGCCCGGCGGCCACCACGCTCGGCGCGACGGCGGCGGCGTCCGGGCCGGGCGGCGTGCGGCGCAGCCAGCCGCGCACGCGGGCACCCTTGCCGGCGCTGTCCGTGCCGTCAGTGATGTCGCCGGGACGGGTGATGAGGCCAGCGCCTGTGACGTCGTCCGCGCCGACCTCGGCGGCGGACGACTCCGGCCAGGCAGCCTCGGCCACTCCGGATGTCCCCCCGGACATCCCCCCAGGCGTCGATCCGGTCGTTGGCTCGGGCGCCCCCCCGGGCGTCACCTCGGTCTGACGGGCTGCCGGTGCAGTCCCGCTCGTGCTCCCCACCTGTTGCGTCATGTCACACTCCGGGTTCGCGGCTCGTTTTGCGACGCACCTTCAGCCTAGGAAGTAGGCGATACGAGATCGTTACGGCAGTCAAGACTTCCGGCGAGTTTTTTTACGGGCATGCGTTACGGTGAGCCGGAGGGGAGGATGCTATGACGGAGCTGACCCTGGCGTTGCTCGGGCCGCCGGTGGTCCAGCGTAACGGCATCCCGGTTAGCTTCGACACGAGGAAAGCGATCGCCCTGCTCGCCCTGCTGGCTGTCACCGGGCGCGAGCACAGCCGGGAGCAGCTCGCCGACTTGCTCTGGCCGGAGGCCGACAGCGCCAAGGGACGCGCCTCGCTACGGCGCACCCTGTCGGTTACCGCCGCCGCCGTCGGTGACGGCCTGACCATCAGCCGGACGGCGGTCAGCGTCAACCCCGACGCGGTCCGGGTGGACGTGCGCGACTTCGAGACGCTGGTCGCGCGGCCGGACGCCGCGTCACTGGACCAGGCGGTCCAGCTGTACCGGGGCGACTTCCTGACCGGCTTTGTGTTGCGGGGCTGCCCCGACTTCGAGGAGTGGCAGACGTCGGTGGCCGAGGAGCTCAGGCAGTCGCTCGCGCGCGGGCTGCAGCGGCTGGTGGCGGCGTGCATCGCGGACGGCGAACTGGAGCGAGCGGCGGGGCACGCTCGCCGCTGGCTGCAGCTCGATCCGCTGCACGAGCCTGCTCATCAGGCCATCATCAGGCTGCATGGCTGGACCGGGCAGCGGACGGCGGCCATGCGGCAGTACCGGTCGCTGGTACGGGTGCTGGACCGCGAGCTGGCGGTGCGGCCGCTGCCGGAGACCACCCAGCTGTACGACGACGTGCGTGCTGGCCGACTCGGGCCGCCGCCGGCGCGTTCGTCAG
>JASHVM010000518.1:0-2870 GCA_030044595.1 Streptosporangiaceae bacterium | reverse complement strand
TCGCCACGGGGCCAGGAGTGGGAGGCCGAGCGTTATCGCGCCTACCAGCACCGTCTCGCCGGGCAGACCATTGGCGACACGTTCACGCGGGCCGGGTCCTTCCTCAAGATCGCAGCCGCTCAGGCCACGCCAGAGGGTGTGCCTGCGGGTCGTTAGACGGCTAGCCCGTCGGCTCGGCACTACCCGCGACCGTGCTAGCGAGCCGCCTGGGCCACGCCTCGTTCCGCCCCTCGGCGCCTTTTGACAAGCGTGTATTTTGCGGGAACGAGGTGTGTCCGGGGCCGGCCAGGCACGCCAGGCCGGCCATCGCGACGACCGACTGGCTGCCTACCTGATCGCGTCCCACGGCAGCAGCGCGTGAACGCCCCAGGACTGGTTGGCCACCTGAGTCACGCGCAGGTTCACGACGGGGCTGGCAAGCGCCAGCGTGGTCGCGCGGTCGAGCCCGTAGAGGGATTGCATCCAGGCCAGCATGGCTTCGAGTGCGTCACCCATGGCCGCGTTGAGGTCCGGGCTGAACCCGAATGTGATGCGGCCAGCCGGCGTCTCCGCGTGCACCTGGCAAACGGGCCTGTCGGCGGCGATGTCGAGCTCGAGCTCGGTCGTCATCGCACACTCGATCGCCGTGCCGGCCACCTCGCCGTCGCCTTGGGCAGCGTGCCCGTCCCCGACGCTCAGCAGTGCGCCCGGCACGGTGACCGGCAGGTACAGCACCGATCCGGCGACGAGTTCCCTGCAGTCGATGTTGCCGCCCCCGACAGTTCGTGGCGGGACGGTCGAGTGCTCGCCCGGCTCATCCCAGGCAACCCCGGCGACGCCGTGAAAGGGTGCGGTGCTCACCCTGTGGCCGTGGTTGCTGGTCGCCACGCCCGCTCCGGAGTCGATCTGCCAGAGGAGCCGGGCAGGCGGGCCGTCGTGAAGGCCGAGGCGCCGGGTGAGCGGTGTATCGCGCATCGCGGCCGACGTCCAACCCCAGTCATCGGGTCGCAGCGATACGAAGCGCACCGCGAGCATGTCGCCTGGCATCGCGCCGTGCACCGCGATGGGCCCGGTCAGGCAATGCCCCTTCCAGTCGGAGAACATGGTCGGCACCTGCTCACCGGGAACCTGCTGCCGCTGGAGGTGGCCCCCGGCGTCTAGGGAGCGGAGGAGGACCACGTCGCCGGGCTCGACCGTCAGAACGGGTGGCAGATCCCGGCTGAACACCTGCGTCGTTGTCGTCGGGGACGGGTCGAGGCGATGCCTGGTCATGGGGTCAGCCTTCGGTCGGGGGCAGGGGCCCGGAGCAGCTGACCTGCAGCAGAGGACCGGGGGCGCCGCAGCGCGGGCTCACGCGGTGGCTTCGTCCATTATCGGGACAAGCGGGGCGCGGTGGTGGCTGGCGGGTTGCGGGCGCCAGGCGTGGATGGTCATCCAGGTGAGGTAGGCCAGGCCGGCGATGAGGAAGCTGTTGGCGGCCAGGGTGGTGGCGTAGTGGAAGCCGAACTGGCCGGAGTCGTTGGCCCAGGGGGTGAACCACAGGGGGGCGGCGATGAACAGGGCGTAGGCGGCGGCGGTGGTGATGCGGGCGGCGGGGGTGGTGGCGCGCAGCAGGAGGGTGAGCAGGGCGGGCAGGGCCCAGACCCAGTGGTGGGTCCAGGAGATGGGGGAGACCAGCAGGCCGGTGATGCCGGTGAGGGTCGCGGCGGCCAGCCAGTCGCCGCGGCGGGCGAGGCGGGCGGCGGCGGTGATGCCGGCCAGGGCGAGGGCGGCGGAGATGGCCAGGTACCAGGGGCCGACGTGGGCGGTGCCGTCCATGATCCGGGACAAGGCGGCGTAGGGGGTCTGGTTGGAGATGTAGGTGGCCGACACGCGGCTGGTGTCGTCGAACAGCTTGGTCCAGTACAGCCTGGAGGCGGCCGGGTTGATGACCCACCCGGCGGCGGCGCAGGCGGCGCAGGCGGCGGCGGCGATGACCGCGTCGCGGGTGCGGCGGATGGCCAGCAAGAACACGATGAACAGGCCGGGGACCAGCTTGATCGCGGCGGCCAGGCCGATGCCGATCCCGGCCGGGCGGCCGGCCGCGACCCGGCGGATGTCGGCCAGCACCAGGGCCAGCAAGAACACGTTGACCTGGCCCAGGAACAGGGTGTGATACACCGGCTCGAGCAGCACGCCGGCCGCGGTCACCGCCGCGGTCACCACCGGGGCGGGCTGGTAGCCGGCCAGCCGCAGGCACGCCCGCGCCGACCAGGCCAGCGCGGCGAGGGTGCCCAGTTCCCACGCCACCCCCACCAGCACCGGCGGCAGCGCGGCCAGCGGGGTGAACAGCGCGGCCGCGAACGGCGGGTAGGTGAACCAGTTGTTCCCCCGCACCTGCACCGAGTACAACCGCAAGCCATGCGTGACCGCCCGCCCGCCCCACAAGTAGATCCACAGGTCAAACGGCCGGTACACCAGCGCGAACACCAGCACCACCGCCACCTGAACACCCAGCACCCCCCACACCACCCACCGCGCCCGCCGCCCCGTCACCCACTCAAGCGCGGCTGGTGAACTCGACGTGGTCTCGGGCGGTGGCTGCGTTTGAGCGCTGTTCGGACCGGGCTCAACAGCGTCGGTCTCGAGATCAGTTGCTGCCGCGTGGTGTTGATTGTTGTTGCCGGGACTTGAGGCAGGTAGTGAGGCGGCGGCTGTCTTCACGGACCCAGCTTGCCGTTAGTTCGCGGGCATGCCTATGGGGGTAAACCCCTAAATCGCCCGCAGAGGAGCCGGCAGAATGACGGATCGTCGGCTCGTCATACTGTGCGCTCGCGCGCTTTCCAATGCGTCTCCAGGTTGTGCACGAGCGCCGGGCTCAGGTGACAACGTGCCTGCTCAACCGCGAACGT
>JASHVM010000517.1:0-2518 GCA_030044595.1 Streptosporangiaceae bacterium | reverse complement strand
CTTCCTGGCCGACGCATCCGGGGTGCAGGCCGGCCACCAGGGCTGGGCCTCGCTGGCGAGCATCATCGACTGGCTGTGCGGGCACTGGGACCAGCCCGACGAGGGATCTGGGAGACCCGCGGCGGCCAGAAGAACTTCACCTACGGCCGGTTCCAGGCCTGGTCGGCCGGTACAACCCGGCCGCCTCACCGGACGGGCTGCGCGGTGATGAGGGCACGTTCTCGCTGTGCACGTTCTGGTACGTCGACGCCCTGGCCCGGGCCGGGCGGCTCGATGACGCCCGGCTGGTGTTTGAGAAGATGTTCACCTACGCCAACCACCTGGGCCTGTTCTCCGAGGAGATCGGTGCCACCGGCGAGCAGCTCGGGAATTCCCCGCAGGCCTTCAGCCACCTGTCGCTGATCAGCGCCGCGGTCAACCTGGACCGCCAGCTCGACCACGGCCCGGGAACGGCTTAGCCGACAGCACTGCCCGCCGGATCGATGAGCTAGGGGTGACGATGGCCTCGAAAACTGAACGGACGGTGGTGAATGCAGCCGGGCTGGTTCAGGGCATCGTCCTGGTCACGTTCCCGGCGGCCAGCACCATCTTCACGTCCAAGAGCGAGTACGGGCTGTCTAGCTCCCAGTACGGGGCGATGTTCCTGCCGCAAGTGGCGCTGGCCATCGCCGCCTCGCTGCTCGGCGCCGAGATGGCCCGTCGGATCACCGCCAAGAGGGTGTACCTGCTCGGCCTGGCCTGCAGCACCGTGTCTATGGTGCTGCTTCTGACCAGCACGCTGGTCAAGACCAATCAAGCGGCCGCATACCCGCTGCTGCTGGTCGCGACGGCTTTCCTCGGGGCCGGGTTCGGGCTGACCGTCCCGGTGCTGAACACCTACACCTCGGAGTTCAACCCGGACAGCGTGGACCGCTCCGTCCTGGTGCTGAACGCGCTGCTCGGACTAGGCACGGCGCTGGCGCCAGTGCTGGTGGCCATCTTCGTCGGTCTGGGCTTCTGGTGGGGCCTTCCGATCGTGTCGACAGTCTTGCTGGTCGGGCTGCTCCTGGTCAGTGTCCGGCTGCCGCTTCGGGCTGGCGCCCGGGTCGGCGCCGCCCGCGGGCCGCGGCGAGGCATCCCGGCCCGGTTCTGGCTGTACGCGGCGTTCGCCGTCTGCTACGGCATCTGCGAGACGATGAACGGCAACTGGTCGCAGCTGGACATGACCACCCGGCTGGGCGCGTCCGCCACCCAGGCCTCGCTGGCGCTGGCCGCGTTCTGGGCCATGGTCACCGTCGGGCGGGTGCTGTTCGCCGCGATCAGCCGGTGGCTGCCCGCGCGGGTCACGTACTGCATCCTGCCGTTCGTCCTGGTCGGCACCTTCCTCGGGATCGGCGCCCTGACCCGCCCGCACGCGGCGGCCGGGATCGCGGTGTTCGCGCTGGCGGGCCTGGGCTGCTCGGCGCTGCTGCCGCTGACGATCAGCTTCGGTGAGGAAGACCTGACCGCGATCTCCGCGGCGATGGCCGGCGGCGTCATCGCCTTCTACCAGCTCGGCTACGGCATCGCCGCGTTTGGCGTCGGCCCGCTCCAAGACGGCGGCGTCAGCCTGTCGGCGATCTTCGGCTTCGCCGCCGTCGTCGCTGCCGCGATGGCGCTGCTGTCCTTCTTCGTCACCCGACGCCGGGCTGCGCCGACCGAACTTACGGACGCCGGGCGGGGTTCGTCCCGGCCCGCTTCCGCCCCCGGCCCGCTGCGAGCGGACCCGTCATGACCCGCGCAGCAGCCGGAAGCGCCGGCCGGAACCGCTACAGATCGCGGCGATGGGGTTGACCGGCGAGCTGGTCCCGGCGGGCAGCCCCCAGCCGCCCTATGCCATCCTGCTCACCAACCCGGCCGGGACACCTGGCACGACCCGGCGGGCTGACCCTCGGCCGAGCCACGGGGCCTGATGACTGGAGGCTGCTGGGCCCGAGTCCGGTAGCCGGACCGTCGCACTACCGGCCGTTCGGAATCAACAGAATCCTGGCCAGCGACGATCACATGACCCAAACGGATGAAACGCCTGAGCGGAATCCGCGCCCGGTACTCAGATGAACGGAGGTCCAAGCGGTCACCCGAGCCCGTGAGCTAGTGCTCCCAGAGGACTTAGGACCCTAGAACAGAGAGCCGTCGTAAGGGATGGGCGTGACAGCTCTCGGTCAGCTGCCGCGCGGCTCTGGCGGCGTTCCGCTTACCGGGCAGCAGTATCAGATCGCCGCCGGCCAGTACCGCGCCACTTTGACCCGAGCCGGGTGGCCAAGCGTAGCCAAGGGCAAGTGGCCAGGCGGCCATAAGGCATCGTCTGGGGCCAGGTGATCGGCTTGCTGGCGGCTTTGCGTGACCGAGACATACTTTCGGTAGTGTTGGTGCAACGAAGAGGAGCCGTGATATGGCTGTTCCTACGTACTTGCTGATCGCCGCGGATCTGCGCTCCAAGATAGAAGCCGGGAAGATGCGGCCTGGTGCTCAGCTGCCACCCGAAAAGAACTTGCAAGAT